>JBJSYW010000215.1:0-11796 GCA_046089985.1 Chloroflexota bacterium | reverse complement strand
ACCGCCGATACCGAACAACCGGCCCAACACGTTTCCCGCATCGGGCATATCAACGCTCGGCATATCGGCTTGCTGCCATTCTTTCGACATGCGGCCATTCCACCAGCTGTCGCGCTCAGCCCGCAGCCGCTTGAGGTAGTTTTCAAGCGCGGCGTGGTCTTCTTCTTCGATCGCCAGGCGCATGGCTTCCAGGGACTGCACGGCGTCATTGATCACGCGCAGAGAGTTCTCTTTATTATAAATCGCCGCCGCCGCCAGGCCAACCGGGTTCGCGGTGTGCTGGATCGCCGTGGTGGCCTGGTGATAAGCCTGTCCGGCCAGCTTGCGCGCCTCGCGCCAGCCCGGCTGGTCGACGGTGGCGCCGAGCAGCGCGGCAGCCATCAGCTGCGGCAGCAGGTCCACCGCGGCCATCAACCCATCCACCTCCAGCGGGTCGGCAAAGATCGGGCCGGCGCCCACCAACCGGCTCAGGTCGGAAGCCATTTTCAGCGCGCCCGGCTCGCTGTTTTCCGGCGCCACCACCGCCATCAATCCGTCTTTGAACAGGTCGGCCCGGGCCGCCGCCAGGCCATACTCGCCGTCGGCCAGGCGCTGCGGGTTGATCACCGGCGTCAGGCCGACATAAAAGCGCCCCTGCGGCAGCAGTTCTTCCATCCAGCGCATCACCGTGCGCTTGGCGGGGGCGGTGTCCATGACCACGCAGCCTTCGCGCAGATCGGGCACGATCACTTCCAGGGTCTCGCGCAGCTGGTCGACCGGCAGGGCCAGGATCACCAGGTCGGCGTTGCGGACGGTGTTGGGCAGGTTGACATCCACCCGGTCCACCGCGCCCAGCTTCTCGGCCTGGCGAGCAATGCCGTGCTCGATATCGTTGCCCACGCGCAGCAGCTGTCCTTTCTGCTCGCGCAGTGCCAGGCCCAGCGAAGCGCCGATCTGCCCCAGGCCAATGATGGAAATTTGGATCGTCATCGGGAAAATGCCTCAGCTTTCATCGTCATAGCGCTGCAGCCAGAGCAGCAAGCGGTCTTCTTCAGTGGCCGGCCCGGAGGCCGGCGGTGGGTCCTGGTGCCGGCGGATCAGCGCCACGACCAGCGGGGCGGCCCCGGCGGCGGCAGCCTGCTCGGCGCCCCAGGCCGGGTGCTGCGCAGCGGTGACAAACGGCCGCTTCCACCCATGCGGGTGACCCTGCCCCCAACGCCTGGCCCGGGCCGGGATGAGCGCCTGGGCCAACACAACCGCTGCCCGCTGCCACAGGCGCAGCGGACTGCGCGTCTTGCCCACATCGTGCAGCAGGGCTGCCGCCAGCAGGTGCGGGTTAGCGGCGCCATCCGCCCGCAGCCGGCGGTATACCTGCAGGCTGTGGGCCTGCTCGCCGGCTTGCATGCTACAGAACAAATCCAACAGCGGCGGGGAGAGCGCCTCACGCAGCTGCTCCAGGTCGGCTGCGCCGGGCGCAGCCCGCAGGGCCGCCAGGAACTGGCGCACCCGGTAGATCGCCCGCTTCACCTTAACCTACAAGCAGGCGGAACAACAGGTTCATCGGCGGGCCGATCACCGAACCGATCACGTTAATCCCGGCCACATTGCCAAGCAGGATCAACGCCAGCAGGATCAGCGGCCCGTACGGGCGGATGGTTTCAAAGCTGCGCGCCATATTGGGCGGCAGGAAGTATTCCAGGATCTTGTCCCCATCCAGCGGGGCCAACGGGATCAGGTTGAACAACATCAGGCCCAGGTTAATGAACACAAACCACACCATGATCATATCCAGGCTGGGCAGGATGCCGTCTGTGCCGGCAAAGCCGCGGCTGACCGACACTAACCCCATGCGGAACGGGATGGCAGCCAGGATGGCCATCAGGAAGTTCGACATCGGTCCGGCCAGCGAGACCCACATCAGCGCCGAGGGGGTGTTGCGGCGCAGCAGGTAGGGGTTGACCGGCACCGGCTTGGCCCAGCCAAAGTGGGCTACCAGCAGCATCAGCGATCCCATCAGGTCCAGGTGGGCCAGCGGGTTGAGGGTCAACCGCCCGTGCTGTTCGGGGGTCGGATCGCCAAACTGCGTGGCCGTCCAGGCATGCGCGAATTCGTGGATCGGGAACGCCACCAACAAAACGACGATGCTTGCGATCAGGGTTGCGGGGTCCATATCAAACAACATAACGATACCGTCTCCTGGTCTCGATTATACCGCGACGCAATGCGGGGCGGGAACTCCGCCCCCAGCTGCGTCGTCCTGGAGGCAGCAAAAGCCGCCCGGCCCTGCGTGATATAATCGCCGGTATGCTGCCGGATTTACATCCCGAAGATACGCTGCGCCTGCGCAAACCCCACCCGTGTGGGAGCTATGATTGGAAGATCTACCGCCTGGGCGCGGATATCGGCCTGGAGTGCCTGGGCTGCAGCCGGCGCGTGCTGCTCTCGCGGCGCGAGCTGGCCCGGCGGCTAAAAACTGTGCTACCGAAAGAGAATAAAGAGAACAAACCATGAGGAACGCCTCGTTTTCCACCCTGCTCACCCTGCTGGTCATCACCGCCCTGACGCTGACCGGCTGCAATATGCCCGCCGGCGCAGGCAGCGCCGACGCTACCCCGGATGTCACCCAGGCCTACCAGACCGTCATGGCGCGCCTGACTGAAGCCGCCGGCACGCAGCCGGCCGCCAGCGCTACGCCCAACCCTACGCAGACACCCGCCCCCAGCAATACCGCGCCTGCCGCCGCCCCCACCAACACCCAGCCGGTCACCGCCCAGCCCACCACCGCCGCCAGGCAGTGCGACCAGGCGGCCGCCGGTTCGCCGATCGACGTGACCATCCCGGATGACACCCGCATGACCCCCGGCCAGTCGTTCACCAAAACCTGGCGGCTGCTCAACGCCGGCACCTGCACCTGGACTCGCGACTACACCATCGCTCTGTTCTCCGGCGACCAGATGGGCTCCACCTCCGGCGTGCGCCTGCCCAACGACGTGGCTCCCGGCGGGTCGGTGGATGTTTCGGTGGACCTGGTCGCGCCGGCCGCCGCCGGCAGCTACCGCGGCGACTGGAAGCTGCGCAATGCGGCCGGGAACTGGTTCGGCATTGGCCCCAGCGCCAGCTCCACCTTCTGGGTTAAGATCGTCGTCGCCGGCGGTACCCCGGGGACGATTACTCCCACGGTCACCGGCACCCCCGGCACACCCTACCCCGGCGACGATGAAGACGGCGAAGTGCTCAGCGGCAGTGCCGGGCTGCTGCCCAACGAAGCCATCAACCTGGACAACGGCGGCACCGGCGCCAGCGGTGACCTGCTCTACCGGCTGAACAGCCAGGATCTCCCGGTGCTCGACCCGCAGGGTGTGGCCGGTTTTGCGGTGATGGCCTACGATGAACCGTCCTACCAGACCTGCCGCTCGGCCGGCCTGGGCAGCAGCACGATCCAGGTGACCAGCCTGCAGGAAGGTATGTACATCTGCTACGTGACCGACCAGGGGCTGTATGGCTGGCTGTACATGAGAAGCCTGAACACCCAAACCGGGCGGTTGAAGTTTGACTACAACACCTGGCTGAACCCCTGATCCCGTGGGCACACTGTTCCTGGTCGCCACCCCGATTGGAAACCTGGATGACATCTCACGCCGGGCGATCGAGATCCTGTCCCGGGTGAGCCTGATCGCGGCCGAGGATACGCGTCACACGCGCACGCTGCTGGATCATTATGGGATCCGCCAGCGCGCCATCAGCTACCACGAGCACAACAAGCTGGCGCGCATCCAGCCGGTGCTGGATGCACTGGCGGTTGGCGATGTGGCGCTGGTTTCGGACGCCGGCACCCCGGCGCTGAACGACCCGGGCTATGAGCTGGTGCGCGCCGTACTGCAAGCCGGCTACCCGGTCAGCCCGGTGCCCGGCCCCAGCGCACCGCTGGCGGCGCTGGTGGCCTCCGGGCTGCCCACCGACGCCTTCCTGTACCTGGGCTATCTGCCGCGTAAGCGCAGTGAGCGCCAGGCGCTGCTGCGCAGCGTGGCCGCGCTGCCCTACACGCTGATCTTCCTGGAGACCCCCCACCGCCTGCTGGAGGCGCTGCAAGACCTGCAGGCGGTTTTGGGCGACCGGCAGATGGCCGCCGCCCGCGAGCTGACCAAGCTGCACGAGGAAATCTTCCGCGGCAGCCTGGCTGAGACGGCCGCCCACTTCACCGAACAGGCACCGCGCGGCGAGTTCACGCTGGTGCTGGCCGGGTACACCCCGCAGCCCGAGACGTGGGACGAAGGGCGCGTGCGCCAGGCGCTGCAGGCGCGTTTAGAGGCCGGTGATTCGCCCTCCGCTGCCGCCGCCGCAGTGGCCGGCCGCAGCGGCTGGCCGCGCCGCCAGGTCTACCGCCTGCTGACCCAGGATTGAGGCCGCGCCTTCAGGCAGCCCTGGTTCGCCCGGTGATCGGCCGCCCGGTGATCGGCCGCCCGATTCTCGGCCGCCCGATTCTCGGCCGCACGGCGTTTAGATGCCCGGAGACTGGCGGCCCCGGGCTGCCGCGCGAAGGTGGGGCCGCTACAGCGCCAGCCAGATCGCCGCGCCGGCCAACAGCCCCAGCAGCGCCCCGGCCAGCACATCCGACAGGTAATGCACCCCCATCGCCACCCGCGCCAGCACGACCAGCGGCGCCCAGGCGATCAACAGCGCGCCGAACCAGCCCGGCCCCAATCCGGCAGCCAGCGCAGCCAGCATCACCGCCCGGGCGGCATGACCGGAAGGGAAGGAGTGCGGGTCAGTCTTGCGATAGATCGCGCCCCACTCGCCCTGCGGGCGGCTGCGGCGCACGCTGAACTTGATTGCCAACACCAGCACCGCCAGCCCGCCGGTCGCCAACAGCAGCACCAGCGCCCGGTAGCGCCAGGCCGGTGAGCCAAACAGGATCACCAGGCCCAGCCCCAATCCCCAGAACCAGGAATCGCCGCTGTGGGCAAAGACGATCGCCAGCCGGCGCAGCAGGCCGGGCCGTTCGGCGATGCGAAAGCGCTGTGTCCAGGCCGCATCCAGAGCCAGCAGGCGCGTAAAATCGGGCATCCGGCGGCTCAACCGGCCGCAACCGGCAAGGCGGCAGGGCGCCCCGCCAGGTCGCTGCGCATCAGTTCAAGTTGGAAGGGCTTATCCACATCCATGCCCACTTCGGCGTACGGGCAGACCAGCGCCTGGCCGCTCAGGTGCAGCCGCCCGGCGACGCGCCCCACGGCCTGCTGCAGAGTCAGCCGGCGCAGCATGAACAGCAGCAGCGTGCCGTAGCCGATCAGCGCCGCCTGGCGGAAGACGTTCTTGCGTGCATCCAGGATGCGCCCCCAGATCTCGTCGTTGCCCAACAGGGTTTGCTTGCGCAGCACATTCATGTCACCACCGCACACTTCCAGGTCGCGCAGCTTTGCATACGAACGCTTCGACCCCGGGTAGCGCGCTTCCATCACCCGCCGCTCGATCACCGTGTAATACACATCCATATCCGTCTGCATGGCGGTCTGCACCACCCAATCGACGTGCTCGGCGCGCAGCCCCGGGATATCGGCCGAAACCACCAGCAGGTGGGCAGAGCTGTCGGGCAGCTGGGCATAATGCCGTGCGGCCGCCTGCATATTCTGCAGCATCCCGCCCTGGTCGTCGATCACCCCGACCAGTTTCGAGCTGACCAGTGCATCGGCCGACTCGAGACCTGAGATCAACACCCGGTGCACGCTGGTGCAGCCTTCCAGCGCGTCCAGCACCCACTGCACCATCGGCTTGCCGCACATATCCAGCATCGCCTTGTGACTGCCCTGCGTCTCATCGTATAACAACTCCCCGGGCTTGGGGATGCCTCCGGCAATGATCACTGCATCCATGGCGCTGTACTCCTTTTTAGTTTAGCGTTTGCAGGGTGGGTTGGAAATTCAACTGCGCCAGCAGTACTTCCAGTTCATCGGGCGACAGCTTGCGCTGCTTGCCGGCTATCGCTACCAGGGCGGCCTCCATCATATTCGTACCGAACGAGCGCCCATCCAACACGGGGGTGCTGGTCACCAGGTATTTGACCCCCGCTTTGCGGAAGTCTTCCACATCCGCCGCGGTGGTGGTGTTGGTGGCGATCACCTTGCCGACCAGCCGGTCGGGCATGTGGCGGCGGATATACAGGCAGTCGCCGGCGATCACCGTGGCCCACTGGTAGTATTTTTCAAACTTTGGGATGCGTTTTTCCTGTTTTTCACCGGTCGGATAGATCCACGCGAACGGCAGCCGGCCAAACACCGGCAGCAGCAGCGCCGCCAGGACTTTCAAGCTGCGCTCACTGCGCAGCGGGATCGCCAGGCCAATCCCGAACATCAGATCGCCGGCGATCACCTCCCAGCCGGATTGGAAGAAGGACTGCACCATGCCCCAGCGGTCGACCCCCGCCGAGACCAGCACCTTGCGCCCCTGAGCGCGCACGTAATCGCCGATCTGCTGATCAATGAAGGAAGCCATCTTCCGTTCCAGGGTGGTCTTCAAGCCGCCGCCATCCACCAGCGGGGTTTGCCGCACAAAACGCACCATCGGCTGCACCGAGTAGAGCGGATAATACCGGTTATCGATCTGCAGGCCCAGGTCGGCCCCCCCGACACCGAACGCGTCCACTTTGCCATCCAACTCGCGATACATTTGGGCGGCCTTTTCCATGTCGCCATCCGTGCCGATGCGCTCAATCGACACCTTCTCGCCTAACAGCTCGACTTCCACCGCCTTATTTCGGGTTGAAGACCCGATACTGATACTGACTGCACGTTTCACAGTGCGCCTCCTGAGATTTGATGGCTTCCGTTGTAATTGGGGTAGCCTGGTTGACCGGTTAAAGTATACTCTTTTCCGGCCAAATGGGGTACCCCGGGGGGTGTTATAATCCGACCAGGAGACCCCGGTATGGACCTGCCAAAATTTGCCTATTTCCAAGGAAAGATCGTCCCTTACAGCGACGCCAAAGTAGGCGTTTTGACCCACGCATTGAATTATGGCACGGCGGCCTTTGGCGGGCTGCGCGCGTATTGGAACGCGACGGATCAGCAGCTCTACCTGTTCCGCCCCCTGGACCACTTTAAACGTTTCTTGACCTCGGCGCGCCTGCTGCTGATGCACTTTGACCTGACCCCGGAAGACCTGGCGCAGCGCACGGTTGAACTGCTGCGGGCCGAGAACCATTCCGGGAATATGTACGTCCGCCCGCTGGCGTATAAATCCGACGAGACAATCGGCGTGAAGCTGCACCACCTGAACTGTGACATCTCGATTGTGGCGATCCCGTTTGAGCTGTATATTGCCAACGATACCGGCGCGCATGCGACGTTCTCATCCTGGCGGCGGGTGGACGACAACATGATCCCGGCCCGGGGCAAGATCAGCGGGGCGTACGCCAACTCGGCTTTCATCAAGACCGACGCCATGCAGGCCGGGTTCGATGAAGCCCTGGTGCTGACCCACGAAGGGCACATCTCCGAAGGCAGCGCGATGAATGTCTTCCTGGTGCGTGACGGGGTGGTCTATACCCCGCCGGTGACCGAGAATATCCTGGAAGGCATCACCCGCCGCACGGCCATCGAGCTGCTGACCGCCGAGTTGGGCATCGGCGTGGTTGAGCGCCCGCTGGACCGCACCGAGGCTTTCCTGTGCGAAGAGATGTTCATGACCGGGACTGCGGCCCAAATCACCGCCGTGACGCGCATCGATCATCGCCCGGTAGGCACAGGCGTCATGGGACCGATCACCAGCGGCCTGCGCCAGGCATTCGACCGGGTGGTGCACGCCCAAAACCCGCGCTACCTGGCATGGAATATGCCTGTATACCCGAAAAAGGATGTATAATTTCGAGGTATCAAGCGCAAACCATCGATTTGCCGATACAACCACATAGGTGGGACAGATCAACGAACCGGAAGCAGCACTGCAAGCGCTTGCGCGCCCTGGTGCTGTTTGATATTTCGGCAGCGAGGGTCTCCATGCAAGCTGCTGTACTGGTGGAAATGTGGCAGGGCGGATTAAGGAACCTTATTGAGGCAGTCCCATGAAAAGCTCAATTCGTTCTCTCATCCTGGCGCTGGTTGGATTGGCGCTGGTTGTATCGCTCAGCAGCGCACCTCATCCTGCGTTGGCGGTCGACGATCCCCCGGCGAACCCGGCAGGCGGTGATCATCCGCTGTACCTGCCGCTCGCCATGAAGAACTCGCCTTACTACACCCTGTTTGGGGCCGAGACGGGCGGGCTGAGCGTGCAGCGGGTTGAACAGTTCAAAGAACTGCGCCTGAGCTGGGTGCGCACGTTCGCCTTCAGTTGGGCAGAGATCGAGCCGCAGTCAAAAACCCCGCGCGAATACGATTGGAGCAAGGTTGACGAAGCCGGGCTGGCGGCTGCGGCCGCCAACCAGCAGTTGGTGATCGCAATTGTGAAGGATACCCCGGCCTGGGCACGCAAGACCCCGGGCTACATCTGCAGCGCCCCCGCCAGCGACAAAATCGATGAGTACGCAGCTTTCCTGAAAGCCATCGTCACCCGCTACAGCCCCGGGCCATACGGCCTGCGTTACCTGGAACTGGGCAACGAGGTCGATGTGGATCCACGCCTGGTATGGCCGGAAGCGCCCTACGGCTGCTGGGGAGACATCGACAACAACTATTACGGCGGCGGATATTACGCGGAGATCCTGCGCCAGGCCTACCCGGCGATTAAATCGGCTAACCCCGAAGTGCAGGTGCTGACCGCCGGGCTGCTGCTGGACTGCGACCCAACCAACACACGCGTCGCATGTGATGCGGGTAAGTACCTTGAAGGCATCCTGCGCGCCGGCGGCGGGGCCTTTTTCGACATCTTGAGCTACCATGCCTACCCCAGGTTTGAATCGCCCAATGTGATCGGCGAGAGCGTAGCGTCATGGAACCCGCGCGGCGGCATGTACGTCGGGAAGATCGCCTTCATCCGCGCAATGTTGAGCAAGTACGGGCTGAACAAACCGCTGATGCTGACCGAAGCCTCACTGGTGTGCCCGGAATACCTGTCGGAATGCAAACAGGATTCGCCAAAATATGGCACTTTTTTGGACCTGCAGGCCGACTATGTCTATTGGACCTTCGTACGCGCCTATGTCTACAACATTCAAGCGGTCATTTGGTATACTTACGAAGATTCGGGCTGGCGTTCTTCGGGCTTGTTTGAAGATGGCGCTGCCAAGCCGGCCTATTACGCCTATCAATACCTGTCCAACCTGTTGTACGAAGCGACGTATTCGCGGACGATCACCAGCTACCCCGGCGTGGCCGCGTATGAGTTCCGAGATGTGGGCCGGCGGTTGTGGATCCTGTGGGCATCCGACCAGGTCAGTCACAGCGTCACCCTGCCGACAGGGGTGATAGCAATTTACGACAAATTTGGAGTCCAGCTTCCCACCGCCGGCGCCATTACCGTCAAAAGCCCGGTCGTGGTGGTGCTGCAGCCTTAATGCCGAATTATGAGCGAGACTTCCAGCAGTTATCCTTTCTTACGCGTGGCGGGGCACCCCGAACGCCCGCCTTCCCACTGGCTTGACGACGGCCTGAAGCGCCTGTTCGACATCCTGGTCTCGGCGGCTGGGATCCTGCTGCTGTCGCCGGTGCTGCTTTACCTGGTATACCGCATCCGCAAAGACTCTCCCGGCCCGGCGACATATGCCGGACCGCGCCTGGGACGCGGCGGCAAACCGTTTCACATCCTGAAATTCCGCACCATGTATGAAACCCCGCAGAGCTACAGCGGACCCAAGGTGACCGCCCAGGACGATCCGCGCGTCACCGCGCTGGGGCGTTGGCTGCGCGACACGAAGCTGAACGAACTGCCGCAGCTCTTTAACGTACTGAAAGGCGACATGAGCCTGGTGGGCCCGCGGCCGGAGGACCCGGAGATCGCCGCCGATTGGCCGGCTGAGGTCCGCCGCGAAGTACTCTCGGTGCGCCCGGGCGTCACCAGCCCGGCCTCGGTCATGTACCGGGATGAAGAGAGCCTGCTGCAAAAAGACCGCCTGATGCATGTGTACCTGGAGGAGATTTTGCCCAGCAAGCTGCGCATGGATCAGCTGTACGTCCGCCACCGCTCCTTCTCGGGCGACCTGGACATCCTGTTCTGGACCGCGCTGGTGCTGGTGCCCCGGGCGCGCAGTGTTCCATTGGAGCAGAACCTGTTCGCCGGGCCGCTGCGGCGCATGATGCGCTGGTACGTCCGCTGGTTCATGCTCGATACGCTGGTTTGCTTTGCCGCTTTTGCCATCAGCGGGCTGATCTGGCGGGCTTTCGGGCCGCTCAACATCGGCTTCGCCCCGGCGGCCCTGCTGGCGCTGTGGTTCTCGGTGCTGTTCAGCCTGTTTAACTCGCTCAGCGGGATCAACCGCACCAACTGGGCACAGGCAGCGGCGAACGACGCGCTCGACCTGGTGCCCGGGGCGCTGTTGAGCATCCTGCTGATCACGCTGATCAACTACTTCTACCCCAACCGGGCGGCGCTGCTGCTGTACGGCGGGACGATCCCCACCTGGCTGGGCCGGCCGATCCTGCCGCCGGGCGTGATGGTCATCGCCGGTATGCTGGCCTACCTGGGGTTTGTCGCCATCCGCTACCGCTCGCGCCTGCTCACCGGGCTGGCTACCCGTTGGCTGGACCGCCCAGGGGTAGGCCAGACCACCCGCGAGCGGGTCCTGATCATCGGCGGCGGCGAGACCGGGCGTTATGCCGCCTGGATGCTCACCCAGGGCCGCTATGCGCAAACTTACCGGGTGGTCGGGTTTGTGGACGACGACCTGTACAAAAAAGATACCCGCATCCAGGGCGTGGAAGTGCTCGGCTCGCGCAACCAGATCCAGGCCCTGGTCAGCCGCAACGACATCGGCATCATCATCTTCGCCATCCATAATATCTCCGCCGCAGACCGGCGCGAGCTGCTCGACCTGTGCAGCAGCACCCCCGCCCGGGTGCTGCTCTTCCCCGATATCCCCGCCGCGCTGACCGAGCTGCGCCGGGAGATGCCGGGAGAGCCGCTGTCAGACACACCCGGCGGCGCGTCCGACGGCGATCCGCTGCCCTGCGAACTGTGCCTGACCCGGGTCTCGCCGATGCGGGTGGACGGCTGGCTGGCGGAAATCGAAGAGCTGCTGCGCTCGGGCGACATTGAGCGGCTGCGCCGGCAGGTGCAGCAGCTGCGCGCCGGCCTGCGCAGTGACGTAAGTGAGCAGCTAGACGCCAACCGCGGTCCCCTGCCATCCTCGGCCGCACCGGCCGCCTCCGCTGAAAGGTAAATTTCATCGCATGCAGTCATTCTGGAACACACGCCCCGTCCTGGTGACCGGGGCCGGCGGGTTTATCGCCAGTCACCTGGTGGAAACACTGGTTCAGGCCGGCGCACAGGTGCGCGCTTTTGTGCGCTACAACAGCCGCGGCGACCCCGGGCTGCTCAGCCTGCTGCCCGGCGAGGCACTCAGCCGGGTGGAGATCATCGCCGGCGATCTGCGCGACCTGCCGGCGGTCAGTGAGGCGATGCGCGATGTGTCGGTGGTGCTGCACCTGGGGGCGCTGATCGCCATCCCCTACTCGTACCTGCACCCGGCTGAGGTAGTGGAGACCAACGTGATCGGCACGCTCAACGTGCTGCAGGCCGCCCGCCAGAGCGGGGTCGAACGCATCGTACACACCTCCACCAGCGAGGTCTACGGCACGGCGCTGCGCGTGCCGATCGATGAAGACCACCCGCTGCAGGGCCAATCGCCCTATTCAGCCAGCAAGATCGGCGCCGATAAACTGGCCGAGAGCTACT
>JBJSYW010000214.1:0-3704 GCA_046089985.1 Chloroflexota bacterium | reverse complement strand
CCGAAGACGGCGACGATGAACCCCGGTTCGGGCGATGTGGATGTATGGCCGATCGAGCAGCAGGCCGGGCTGTTCCGGCTGTTGGGCGATGGCCCGGAGCGCATTGGGGTGCGCCTGGGCGAGACGTTCCTGATGTCGCCGGTCAAGACCGTCTCGGGGATTCTGTTTGCGACCGAGAAGGACTTCCGCACCTGCCAGGTATGCCGGCGGGAGGGCTGCCCCAACCGCCAGGCGGCGTTTGACCAGGCGATGTGGGAAGCGCTGCGCTGAAGCGCCGCTGGACGCCGCCCGATCGAGCCTGGATCGGGCGGCGATTGGGTTAAATTAAGGATATAATTTACTGGATTTACCTACAATTCAGGTTCGCCGACCCGGCAAGGAAGGACCATGACCGATACGACGGTTTTCAGTGCTGCGCTTGATCTTTCCCTCTCCCCTGCGGAGATCCTCGAAGACTACCGGCTGGCATACCGCTCGCGCCAGGCGAGCTTGATAGGGCGGCGCGAAGTCATGTCGGGGAAGGCGAAATTCGGCATCTTCGGAGACGGTAAAGAGCTGCCGCAGCTGGCGATGGCGCGGGCGTTCCGCCCCGGCGATTGGCGCTCCGGTTATTACCGGGACCAGACCTTTATCTTCGCCGCCGGCATCGGCACAATCCAGGAATTTTTCGCCCAACTGTACGCCCACGCCGATCTGCAGGCAGACCCAGCCAGCGCCGGACGGGCGATGAACGGGCATTTCGGCTCGCGCTCGCTCAACCCCGATGGCAGTTGGAAGGACCTGACCGCCCAACCCAACTCCAGCTCGGATGTCTCGCCGACCGCCTCGCAGATGCCGCGGGCGGTGGGGCTGGCATATGCCTCCAAGCTCTATCGCCAGCTGGACGAATTGAAGCGCTTCAGCCAATTCTCGAATAACGGCGACGAGGTGGCTTTCGCTACGATCGGCAACGCCTCGGCGGCGGAGGGGCTGTTCTGGGAATCGATCAACGCCATCGGCGTGCTGCGCTGCCCGGCGGTGATCACGATCTACGACGACGGCTATGGCATATCGGTGGCTAACGAGCACCAGATCGCCAAGGAGAACATCTCCGAACTGCTGATGGGCTTTCAGCGTCCGCCGGGTGAATGCTGCGACGGGTATGACATTTACGTGGTCAAGGGCTGGGATTACCCGGCGCTGCTGGACGCCTACCGCCGGGCGGCTGAGACGGCCCGGGCCGAGCACATGCCGTCGATCATTCACGTCAGCGAGCTGACCCAGCCGCAGGGGCACTCCACCAGCGGCAGCCATGAGCGCTACAAGACCCGCCAGCGGCTGGATTGGGAAGCGGAGTTCGACTGCGTCAAGAAGTTCCGCGAGTGGATTTTGGCGAATAAGATCGGCAGCGCCCAGGCGCTGGACGAGATGGAGAAAGAAGACCGGCAGGCGGTGGAAGCGGCGCGCCAGCGGGCGTGGGAGGCCTTCCACGGGCCGATCCTGGCCGACCTGGAGCAGGCGGCTGGGCTGATTGATGCGCTGGCGGCGGCGATCCCGGCGGGCGATGCGCTGCGCGGGGTCAGCGAGAAGCTGCGCGCCGTGCCCAACCCGATGCGGCGTGACATCGCTGCCGCGCTGCACCGGGCGCTGGTGTTGAGCCGCGGGCAGGCTGCGGCGCAGCGCCGGGCGTTGATCGAATGGCGCGACGGGCTGGAGCAGGCGGCCGAAGCGCGCTACGCCAGTGACCTGTACGCCGGCGGAGCGGCCTCGGCGCTGAACGTGGCCGAAGTGCGCCCGGTCTATACCGAAAGCTCGCCCACAAAAATGGGCTTCGAGATCCTGAATGCGGCCTTTGACGCGGCGCTGCAGCGTGAGCCGCGCCTGGTGGCCTTTGGCGAAGACGTGGGGCGGCTGGGGGACGTCAACCAGGGGCTGCGCGGGATGCAGGAGCGCTACGGCTCACTGCGGGTAGCCGACACGGGCATCCGTGAGGCCACGATCCTGGGCCAGGCGATCGGGATGGCGCTGCGCGGGCTGCGCCCGCTGGCTGAGATCCAGTACCTGGACTACCTGCTGTATGCGCTGCAACTCATGTCGGACGACCTGGCGACGCTGTCGTGGCGCACGCGCGGCGGGCAGCGCGCCCCGGTGATCGTGCGCACGCGCGGGCACCGGCTGGAGGGCATCTGGCACTCAGGGTCGCCGATGGCGGCGATCATCCACCTGCTGCGCGGGATGCACGTGTTGGTGCCGCGCGACATGACTCGCGCGGCCGGTTTCTATAACACGCTGCTGCAAGCCGAGGAGCCGGCGCTGGTGGTGGAAGTGCTGAACGGCTACCGGATGCGCGAGCGGCAGCCCGACAACCTGGCTGAGTTCCGCCTGCCGCTGGGCATACCAGAAACGCTGCGCCCGGGGAGCGATATCAGCCTGGTGACCTACGGGGCGTGCTGCCGGGTGGTGATGGAAGCCGCCGGGCGGCTGGCCGAGGTGGGGATCGAAGCCGAAGTGATCGACGTGCAGAGCCTGCTGCCGTTTGACCGTGAAGGGCGGATCGGGGCGTCGCTGCGGAAGACCGGGCGGATTGCGTTTATTGACGAGGACATGCCGGGTGGGACGACTGCCTACATGCTGCAGCAGGTGATCGAGGGGCAGGGTGGCTATTATCACCTGGACGCGCCGCCGCGCACGCTGAGCGCCCGGGAACACCGCCCGGCCTACGGATCGGACGGCGATTACTGGTCCAAGCCGAACGCCGAGGACGTTTTCAACCTGGCCTATGCGATGATGGGCGAGGTTGACCCGGCGGCCTACCCGGCGCTGCGCCCGGATGATTGAAAGACTGGCAGGAAAGCAGAGCAGAGAAGGAGAGCCATGCCGACGAAAGTGATTATGCCATCGTTGGGAGAATCGGTGGTGGAGGGGACGCTGACCCGCTGGCTGAAAGCGCCTGGGGAGCCGGTTGAGCAGCACGAGCCGCTGGTGGAGGTGAACACCGACAAGGTGGACACGGAAGTGCCCAGCCCGGTGAGCGGGGTGCTGCTGGAGGTGCTGGCCCCGGCGGGAACGCTGGTGCATGCCGGTGAACTGCTGGCGCTGATCGGCAGCCCGGATGAAAGCGCCGGAAGCGGCGCAGCCGAGCCGGCGGTGGGGCAGGCAGCGGCGCAGGCTAGCCCGGCGGCGGCGCCGGAGGGGCCGGCCGCGGGGCAGGCGGCGCCGCTGGTGGAAGCGGGGCGCAGCCGTGAACTGGGCTTTATTTCGCCAGTGGTGGCGCGCATGGCGGCCGAGCATGCCATCGATTTGTTCCGGGTGCCCGGGACCGGGCAGGCGGGACGGATCACCAAGCGGGATATTGAACGATACCTGGAGCAGCAAGCGGCGCTGCCGTCGGCAGCGCCGCCCGCTGCTGTGCAGCCTGCCGCTGCGGCCCAACCCGCGCCGGCGGCGTCCGCACCGGCGGCCCCGGCTGCTCCTGCCTCTGCGGCCGCGCCGGCAGCCTTCCCGGGAGAGGGCGAGATCCTGCCGCTGACCACCGTGCGGCGGTCGATTGCCGAACACATGGTGCACAGCAAGCACACCTCGCCGCACGTCACCACGATTATGGAAGCCGACCTGAGCCGCGTCGCGGCCCATCGCCAGGCCAACAAGGCGGCATTTGGGCGTGACGGCGCTAACCTGACCTTCACGGCCTACTTTATGGGGGCGGCGGCGGCGGCGCTAAAAGC
>JBJSYW010000213.1:0-17952 GCA_046089985.1 Chloroflexota bacterium | reverse complement strand
CGCTGACGGTGAGCGCCGTGCGCATGCATACCGCAGCGCTGCAGCAGCCGGCCGGCCGGCCGGGCGAGCGTCTGGCGCGCCTGGCTGGCCGGCTGGCCCGGCCCGTCTGGCTGCTGGCAGCCGGGCTGGCTGTGCTGGCTTTCCTGGCCAACATCCCGCTGCGGGTCAACCAGGCCCGCACCAGCCTGGGGCTGACGCTCGAATATGGCAGCCGCGACCGCCCGGTGGTGGAGTGGCTCAACCCGAACGGCCCGGCTGCCCGGGCCGGGATGGAGATCGGCGATGCGTTGATTTGGATCAACGGCGCCGCCCTCGATCTGCAGGGCCACCTCAGCCGGCTGCAGCCCGGGCAGCCGGTGACCGTGCTGGTGCGCAGTGCGCGCGGCATTCCCCGCCAGCTGAAGCTGCTGCCCGGCCTGAGTTGGGATTCGGTGCTGTACGCCCAGGCGTCCGTGCTGGTTGGGGCGGTCTACGTGATCCTGGGCGCACTGATCTACTGGCGCCGCCCGCGCGACCGCATGGCCTGGATCATCTCGCTGGGGTTGGTAACCTTTGGCGCGAGCAGCCAGACCCTGGAGGCCGGCTGGCTGGCCCTGCCCGCTCGCCTCAGCTATTTTGTCTTCGGTCTGCCGCTGGCTTTCCTGACCCTGGTCACCTTCCCCGATGGGCGGCTGCTGCCGCGCTGGGGCCGGTGGGTGGCGCTGGGTGGCACGCTGCTCAGCCTGGCCTACCTGCTGCCCGAGCCGTACTATGCCGGGGCCTGGCCCGGCGGGCTGGACGCAGCCGTGCTGGCGCTGTTCTTCCTGTCCGGCTTGGGGATCCAGGCCTACCGTTTCCGGCAGGTCTCTTCCGTGCTCGAGCGGCAGCAAACGCGCTGGGTGGTGATTGGCCTGGCAGCCGGCATCACCGCCGACCTGCTGTTTGAGCGCCTGTTGGCCAGCCCGCTGTTGTTTGAGTTGGTGGCGGTGCGGCACTGGTACCTGTACGTGGCGCTGTACCTGCTGACGCAGGCCTGCCTGGTGTTGATCCCGCTCACCCTGGCGATTTCGATCCTGCGCTACCGCCTGTGGGACATTGGGCTGGTGATCAACCGGGCGATGGTCTACAGCGCCCTGACTGCCGGTCTGGGCCTGGTGGGGGTGATCAGCCTGAACGTTTTTGATTACATGCTGCACGAGCTGACCAGCAGCCAATCGCCGCTGCTGGTGATCCTGCTCTCGATGCTGCCGTTGGCCGCAGTGTTCAAACCGCTCCAGACCCACCTGCAAAAGTGGGTCGATCATTACTTTAAACCGGATGAGATCGACCTGGGCAGCGGGTTTGTGGAGTTTGCCCCAGAAGTGCACACGCTGCTCAAGACCGATGACCTGGTGCGGGTGCTGGTGCTGCAGGTGCAGCGCCAGTTGAACACCGCTGCAGCCGCGGTTTACCTGCTGGATGAAGACGGTGCATTTACTCTGGTGGATGCGCCCGCCGAAGGCGCGCTGCTGCTCAGCCGGCGGCAGGCCCCGGAGCGCGGCCGGTATCCCGCACGGCTGGCGCCGGACGCGGCCCAGTTTGCCCGCCTGGACGGCGGCAGGCTGGTCGAGCTGGCCGCGCCGGCGCTGCGTCAGCCGGTGAATGATCTGCCGGTCCCTGGCGGTGAGCCGCTCTCTTCCGGCGCCGAGCCGGCCCCCGGCGGCGCTGAACCGCCGGCCGCGCCCTGGGTGATCTGGGCGCCGCTGACCGTGCTGCGCGCCCGCCAGCCGGATGTGATCGGAGTGCTGGCGCTTGGCCCGCGCCTGGATGGAACCGGCTATTCCAGCCAGGTGATGCAGGGGCTGGCGAGCCTGGGCGCTCAGGCCGGGCGGGCGATCTACGTGGCGCAGCTGCGCCAGCACTCCCGCCGGCGCAGCCGGGCGCGCCGGTTCACGCCGGCGAGTTAATCACGCGTTGGCCTGGGCCACGTGGCAGGCGACGAAGTGCCCGGGGGCCAGCTCGAGCAGCTGCGGCTGCTCCTGGCGGCAGATGTCGATCGCCAGCGGGCAGCGCGGGTGGAAGCGGCAGCCGCGCGGTGGGTTAGCCGGGCTGGGCACATCGCCTTGCAAGATGATGCGCCGCCGGGCGCGGTCTTTGCGCGGGTCGGCGATCGGCACGGCGGAGAGCAGCGCCTGGGTGTAGGGATGCAGCGGGTTCTCATACAGCTCGTTGCGCTCGGCCAGTTCCACCAGGTGTCCCAGGTACATCACTGCCACCCGGTCGCAGATGTGGCGCACCATGCTCAGGTCATGCGCGATGAACAGGTAGGTCAACTGCAGCCGGTCCTGCAGCTCCTCCAGCAGGTTGACCACCTGGGCCTGGATTGAGACATCCAGGGCCGAGATGGGCTCGTCGCACACGATAAAGCTGGGGTTCGAGGCCAGCGCTCGGGCGATGCCGATGCGTTGGCGCTGACCGCCGGAAAACTCATGCGGGAAGCGGTTGACCAGGCGCGGGCTCAGCCCCACCAGGGTCATCAGCTCGCGCACCCGGTCGGAGCGCTCCTTCTCGGTGGGCAGCAGGTTGTGCACCCGCAGCGGCTCGCCGATGATGGCTGAAACGGTCCAGCGTGGGTTCAGCGAAGCATACGGATCCTGGAAGATCATCTGCGCGGTGCGGCGCAGGGTGCGCAGCTGCTCACCCCGGGCGGTGGTCACCTCAACCCCGGCGATGTTGATCGACCCGGCAGTCGCCGGGTACAGCCCCAGGATCGTGCGCCCGGCGGTGGTCTTGCCGCAGCCGCTCTCGCCCACCAGGCCCAGGGTTTCGCCGCTCAGGATGTCGAACGAAATTCCGTCCACCGCTTTCACCGAGCCGATCTGGCGCTCGATGATCAGCCCGCGGCGGATTGGGAAGTGCTTGACCAGGCCGCGCACCTGCACCAGGGGGGCAGCCGGTGCGGCTTGCTCGGAGAGGGGGAGCTTCAGCGTTTCGGATGGGTTGGTCATCGCGGTTTTCCGTTGGTCAGGTCCCACCAGCAGGCGGAGGTGTGGTTGAGTCCCACTGGGATCAGCGGCGGCATTTCCTGGCATTTCTCGAAGGCATAATCGCAGCGCGGGCGGAACGGGCAGCCGTTGGGCTGTTTCAGCAGGTTGGGCGGTGCGCCGGGGATCGACTTCAGGCGCTTGTCGCGCCGCCGGTCGACGCGCGGCAGGGCCGCCAGCAGCGCCAGCGTGTAGGGGTGCTGCGGGTTTTCGTACAGGTCCTCCACCTGCGCCTCTTCGACGATAAAACCGGCGTACATCACGATCACCCGGTCGGCCAATCCCGCTACCACCCCCAGGTCATGGCTGATCCAGATGATCGCCATGCACAATTCGTCGCGCAGGCGCTTGACCAGTTCGATAATCTGGGCCTGAATGGTGACGTCCAGGGCGGTGGTCGGTTCATCGGCGATCAACAGGCTGGGGGCGCAGGCCAGCGCCATGGCGATCATCGCCCGCTGGCGCATCCCGCCGGAGAACTGGTGCGGGTACTCGTCCAGGCGCTGGGGCGCATCGGGGATGCCGACCTGCTCGAGCAGTTGGATGGCGCGCTGGCGGGCGGCGTCCTTGTCCAGGTTCAGGTGCACGCGCAGCGGCTCGCTCAACTGGCGGCCGATGGTCAGCACCGGGTTCAGGGCGGTCATCGGATCCTGGAAGACCATAGCGATCTCGCGGCCGCGGATGTGCTCCATCTCGTCCTCGCTCAACCGCAGCAGATCGCGCCCGCGGTACAGCGCCATCCCGCCGGCGATTTCGCCCGGCGGGATGGCGATCAGACGCAGGATCGACATCATCGTCACCGATTTACCGCAGCCGCTCTCGCCCACCACCGCCAGGGTTTCGCATTCGTTCAGACTCAGCGATACCCCGTTCACGGCATATACCGTGCCTTCGGCGATGTGGAAGCGGGTGCGTAAATCGCGGACATCGAGCAGCAGTTTGTTGGTGGCAGGCATAGGGCGATGTCCTCTCAGGTGGTCTGGCTGTGCGGATCCAGCGCATCGCGCAGCCCGTCGCCCAGGAAGTTGATGCTCAAGACGGTCATGGCGATCAGCAGCCCGGGGAACAGCCACATCCAGTAAGCGTTTTCGATGTAGTTATAGGCATTTTCCAGCATATTGCCCCAGGTGGCAGTGGGTGGGCGCACCCCCAGCCCCAGGAAGCTGATGTAGGCTTCGTAGGAGATGGCGTTGGCTACGCCCAGCGTGGCTGCAACGACAATCGGGGCGATGCTGTTGGGCAGGATATGGCGGAAGATGATCTCGTTGGTAGAGGTGCCGGTGGCGCGCGCCGCCAACACAAATTCGTTCTCCTTCAACGACAGGAACTCGGCCCGCACGATGCGCGCCAGCGACGGCCAGCTGGTCAGGCCGATGATCAGGATGATCACCACCACGCTGCCGCTGAATGTGCGCCCCATGATCTCGAAATTAGGGATCGAGGTGGCGAAGAACTTAGCCATCACCAGCAGCAAGAACAACGGTGGAATGACAATAATGGCCTCGGTCATGCGCATTAACAGCGCATCCAACTTGCCGCCGAAATAGCCCGCCAGCGCGCCGATCAGCACGCCCAGCAGCACTTCGACAAACATCGCCGTCAGGCCGATCAGGATCGAGATCTGCCCGCCATAGATGGTGCGAGCCAGGATATCGCGCCCGATCGTATCGGTGCCAAAGGGGTGTTCCCGGCTGGGCGGCTGCAGGCGCACGCTCGATTCGGTCTGGTTGGCCTGGTCTTCACTGATGAAGAAAGCCCCGCCGAACGAATACAGGATCAGCAGGACCAGCACCACCCCGCCGAACATCGCCATGCGATGGCGGCGGAAGCGCCGCCAGGTGAGCTGTCCCAGCGATAGGGGCGGGGTGTCCAGTTCATCCGGCGTCAGGCTGGCCAGCGGTGCGCTGGGACGGGGAGCAGCAGTGTCCATAAGTGATTCAGCTCCTCAGGATCAGGATGCGTGCTACTGGTAGCGGATGCGCGGGTCCAGCCAGGCGTACAGTACGTCAGCCAGGATCTGGAACACGATCACCGCTACGGCGAGCATGATCAGAATGCCCATCACGACCGGCGTATCGCTGCGCGAGACATGGTCAAGGAACAGGCGGCCCATCCCCGGCCAGGCGAAGATGCGTTCGGTGACCACCGCGCCGGCCAGCAGGAAGGGGATGTCGAGCATCACCAGGGTGACGATCGGCAGGGAAGCGTTCTTCAGGGCGTGCAGGTAGACGATCTCTGGCCGGGGCAGGCCCTTGGCGCGGGCAGTGCGGATGTAATCCTTGCCCAGCGCTTCCAGCATGGCGCTGCGGATAAAGCGGCTGTAGCCGGCAAAGAAACCGAACGACAGCGTAGCCACCGGCAGCACCATGTGCCAGGCCACCTGGCCAAAGGTCTTGCCTGCTTGTGGGTCAAACATGCCGGTGGTGGGCAAATAGGGCAGCCCCCAGGCTTTGAAGTTGACCGCAAAGATGTACATCACCCCCAGCCCGAAGAAGAACACTGGCATCGAGAACAGGAAGAAGGTGACCGAAGTGATGATGTTGTCTAAGAGCGTGTATTGGTGCAGCGCCGAGTAGATCCCGATCAACAGCGCCCCCACCAGGATCACAACTTCGGCGGTCACCATCAGGATCAGTGTGTTGGGCAGGCGCTCGCCGATCACCGTGGTCACCGGTACGCCGCGGTTGACCAGCGATGTGCCCCAATCGCCGCGCAGCACGCCCCGGCGCGTGCCCTGCGTTTCGGCTACGCCGTCGCCGTCCAGGTCGGTCTTGGTCCAGTCATTGCCGACCAGCCAGTACAGGTACTGCACCGCGATCGGCTTGTCCAGGCCCAGCTGGCGGGTCAGGCGCTCGCGGTCGGCGCGCCGGGTGATCTGCCGTCCGCCCATCGTCGCCAATGGGTCGCCCATGGTCTGCATCAGGACGAACAGGATCAGGCTGATCAGGAACAGCAGCGGGATGGCTTGCAGGATGCGCCGGAGGATGTATCGGGTCATCGTCTCGACCTCGCCGGCGTGCGCCCTCCCCCGGGGTGGCGGGAAGGGCGCACGCGCTCAGAAGGGGTTACTTAGCGGCCAAGTCCCATTCGTAGATGTTGAAGAACGGGTCTGCGCCCGACAGCTTGACGTTCAGCAGCCGTTTGCTGATGCCGAACAGGTCGGGGTCCTGCCAGACGCCCAGCCAGTACACGTTGTCGAAGATGTACTTGCTGATCTGGTGGAAGGTAGCGGTGCGTGCGGCCAGGTCGACCTCGGACGACTGCTTGATGAACAGCGCGTCCAGCGTTTCATCGCAGAAAGCGGTCCAGTTGGCGCCGGCCGGGTTCTCGTCGGAGGGGATTTCGTTGCAGCGGAAATCGACCGTCTCCGGGTCAGGGAAGGAGGTCACGGTGGAGTACTGGAAGTAGTCCAGCTCGCCGGTAGCCGCCGGGCCCTGCTCGCCGTAGCCGGCGAAGAAGATGTCCGAGTCGAAGTTCTGCAGATCCAGCCCGATGCCGACGTCCTTGAACTCCTGCTGCACCACGGCCTGCGTATCGCGGCGCACTTCGCGGGTGGTGGTGCCGAACTTCAGCACCAGCTCAACGCCGTCTTTATCGCGCGTGCCGTCGCCGTTGCTGTCCACCCAACCGGCCTCGTCCAGCAGCGCCTTGGCCTTCTCGGGGTCAACCGGGTAGGGCTTGATCGCTGGATCGACATAGGGGGTGTTGTCCCACATCGTAGCGGCGGGGGCGGTGCGGCCGAGCAGCAGGTCGTTGACCAATTTTTCGCGGTTGAAGGCGTAGGCCATCGCCTGGCGCACTTTCAGATCCTTCAGCGCCGGGTGGCCCTTCTCGCCCATGTTGAAGTACCAGCCTTCGTTGTAACCGGAGAAGACCTTGATCACCTGGATGCCGGCGCTTTCCAGGTCCGGCAGGTCGCCGTAGGCGAAGAAGGTGCCCAGGTCGCCTTCGCCGGTCTTCAGCGCGGCGATCTGCGAGGCGTCATCCGGGACGAATTTGAAGAAGATCTCGTCGATCTTCGGGCGGCCCAGCCAGTAGTTGTCGTTGGCGACGAAGCTGGTGAACGAGCCGGACTCCCATTTGTTGAACACGAACGGGCCGCAGCCTACGCTGGGGGCCTTGTTCCAGGCGGCGGTGTCCAGCGTGCCGTCTTTGTCGAAGACCGGGCGCAGCACATGCTCGGGCAGGATGCCGCGGAACATCTTGCCGGCCCAGGCCGCGTATGGTTCGGCGAACGTGATCACCACGGTCTGCGGATCGGGGGTCTCAAGCGAGCTGTACAGGTCGTCGGGCGAGCGCGTGGCGACCGCGTTCTTGTCCGACATGGTCATCTCGTGGGTGAACTTGAAGTCAGCCGAGGTGATCGGCTGCCCGTCAGACCACTTGATGTCGTCGCGCAGCTTGAGGGTGATGGTCTTGCCGTCCGCAGAAATGCCGCCGTTTTCGGTGCTGGGCATCTCTTTCACCAACTGCGGCACCGGCTCATTCATGTCGTTGAAGCGCCAGCCGTAGCACAGCCACAGCTGCTGGGTGATCGACGAGAACCACATGTTGGTGTACAGCGGGTTGAGGGTGTCGAATTCCTGGGTCCAGATGAAGGTAGCCACTTTGCGCTCAGCCGGGGCGGCGGGCGCTTCGGTGGCCGCCGGCTGGGCCGGGGCCGCCGGCTGGGCCGGGGCGCAGGAGGCCAGGGCCAGGCTGGCGATCACCAGGACCATCAGCAGGGTATTCAGGTAGCGGCTCGATTTCATGACTGTATCTCCTCCTTTAGGTGTTTGCTGTTCGCTCATCACGGTTTATCGGTTGGTCGAATTGCTGCCCCTGCCCGCTGCCTGGAGGTGCGCACACAGGCGCAGCGCGTCACTGGCTGCCGTGAAACGGCCTGAGATCGGGTAACCGGGGGTATCACCTCCTTCGCAGAAGGGTTTGGAGGTTAATGTTCGGGCTCGCCGGGCGGCGGCCGCGCAACCATGATCGATTATAGTACAGAAAATGCCAAAAGTTACCAATCCGGCAGGATTAAATAGCGCAGCCATCCCGAACTGCCGGATGGCTGCGCGCTTTTGTGCCGGTTATGACAGGCGGGCTATTGGGCCAGCTCCCACTCGTAAATGTTGTAGAACGGGGTGACGCCCGAAAGGTGCACGTTCTTCAGGCGCGGGGCGGCGGCCCAGATATCCGGGTCGGTCCACAGCCCCAGGAAGTAGACGTTGTCGTGCACCAGCTTGCTGATCTTCTGCAGCGTAGCCTGGCGTTGGGCGAAGTCGATCTGCGTGGCCTGCTGCTGCAGCAGTTGATCCAGCTGCTCATCGCAGATCCACGACCAGTTTTCGCCAATCTCATTCGCCGAAGGTACCTGCGAGCACAGGAAGTCGTTGGTGCCCGGATCGGGGTAGTCGCGCGTGCGTGGGGCGTATTGGAACAGATCCAGCTGCCCGGTGGCTGCCGGGCCGCCGGCGTCCAGCCCGGCGAAGAAGGTGCCCGAGTCGTAGTTGTACAGTTCAAGCTTGATGCCCACCGCGGCCAGCTGCGCCAGGGCGGTGTTCTGCACCGCCTGGCGGACTTCGTTGGTGGTGGTGCCATAGGACAGGATCAGTTCAACCCCGTCTTTATCGCGCGAGCCGTTGGCGTTGCTGTCCACCCAGCCGGCTTCATCCAGCAGTTGGTTGGCGCGCTCCGGATCGTAGGGCCAGGGCTGGATGGCTGGGTCCATATAGGGGGTGCCGTCCCAGTAGGTTTCCACCACCGCGGGCAGCCCGCCCAGCAGGTCTTGGGCCATCTTGTTCCGGTCCAGCGACATGGCGATTGCCTGGCGCACACGCGCATCCTGCAGCGCCGGGTGACCGTTCTCGGGATCCAGGAAGAAGAAGATGCCTTCGTGATACCCCGAGTTAACCGGGATGATCTGCGCGCCGCCGGCGCGCAGGTTGGGGACGTACAGCGCGGCGTTGGTCAAGAACACCGACAGGTCGGCCTGACCGGACTGCAGCGCGGCGGATTTGTCGTTGTCGCTGGGGAAGAAGCGCACCACCACTTCGCCCACCTTGGGCTTGCCCAGCCAGTAGTCCGGCGTGGCGGTGAAGCGCGCTGAAACGCCGCTCTCCCAGCCGGCAAAGCTGTACGGGCCGCAGCCAACCGTCGGAGCCCGGTTCCATTCGGCGTTCTGCAGATTGCCCTGGGCGTCGAAGACCGGCTGCAGCACGTGCGCCGGGAGCAGGTAGTGCCACAGGGCGCTGATCCAGGCTGCGTACGGCTCCTTGAAGGTTACGACCACCGTCTGCGCGTCGGGCGTTTCCAGCTTTTCCACCAGGTTGTACGGTTCTGCGCTCAGCGCGGCGTTAGCCGGGTCGGTGATCATCGCATAGGTGAACTGGAAGTCGGCGGATGTGATCGGCTGCCCGTCGCTCCAGGTGATGTCATCGCGCAGCTTGAGGGTGATCACCCGCCCGTCGGAGGAGATGCCGCCGTTTTCCAGCGAGGGCATCTCGCTGACCAGCACCGGGGTGGGCGTGTTCTGGTCATCGAAGTTCCACGCCCGGCAGTTCCAGATCTGCTGCGTATAAATAGACGACAGCGCCTGGGCGTACATTGGGTTCAGGGTATCGAATTCCTGGATGAACGCCAGGGTGATCGAACCGGCCGCCGCGGCTGCCGGATCGCCGACCGGCGCGGCGGTGACAGCCGCGGCCGGCTGCTGCGTGGCGCCGCCTTCCACCACCACGGTCACCAGCGGCGCCAAATCGGGCGGCTGGGTGGCGGCGGTGGGGGCCGGAGCGCCGGAGGTGCAGGCAGCCAGGCTGACCGCCAGGCACAGCACAATCACGGCGGCGGGGCGTGCTCTGAATGAACGTAGCATCGACTTCTCCTTGCCAGGTTTCCAGATGGTTGTTGTATAATACCGCTTTATTATAAACCCATCATCTATGCTGCCATTAACACGACTGTCTCAATTTTTCGCCGGGGTGCGCGCCGAAGCGCCAATCCTGATCGGGGTGATGCCGTTCGGGATGATTTATGGCGTTCTGGCGCGGGAGGCCGGGATCCCAGCCTTCCAGGCCCAGGCTGTCTCCGCCATCGTCTTCGCCGGCTCGGCTCAAATGGTGCTGACCCAACTGGTCCACCTGGGCGCTCCGCTGCTGGTGATGGTGCTGACCTTATTTGTGGTCAATCTGCGCCACGCCCTGTACAGCGCTTCGGTTGCGCCGTACATCCAGCACCTTTCGAAGGGCTGGAAGGCGTTGTTGAGCTACCTGCTGACCGACGAAGCCTACGCGGTGGCGATCATCCACTACAAATACCTGGATACGCTGCCCGCCCCGGCGGAGCCTGCCGGTTCGTCCACCGGCAGCCGTCCGGAAGTGCGCCTGGCGCACTGGTATTTCCTGGGGGCCGGCCTGGCGCTGTGGAGTTCCTGGCAGCTCAGCACCGCCCTGGGGATTGCCCTGGGGGCGGTGGTGCCGCAGAGCTGGTCGCTGGATTTCACCCTGGCGCTGACCTTCATCGCCCTGGTCGTTCCCGGGTTGAAGGACCGCCCGGGGTGGGCCGCCGCGCTGACTGCCGGGACGGTGGCCCTGCTGGCTTACGGCCTGCCGTATAAGCTGGGGCTGGTGCTGGCCTCGGTGTGCGGTGTGGCGACCGCTGCACTGGTCGACCGCTGGTCGGGCGCGCCGGCTGGAGAGCGAGCCGCCCCATGAGCCTGTGGTTGGTCATCTTTGCCTCCGGGCTGGTCACCTTTTTGATCCGCCTGTCCTTTGTGGGTTTGCTGGGGCAGCGGGCGGTCTCGCCTGCCGTGCGCCGCGTGCTGGGTTTTGTCCCGCCGGCGGTGCTTTCGGCGATCATCCTGCCCGAAATGTTGATCCGCGATGGGGCGCTGGATTTCTCGCTCGGCAACCTGCGTCTGCTGGCCGGGCTGGCTGCCTGGGTGGTGGCCTGGCGCACGCGCAGCCCCTTGTGGACCATCGCGGCGGGGATGCTGGTGCTGTGGTTTTTAACCGCACTGCGCTGATTGCGGTGCTATAATCTGCCCTTAAGGATGATCCCATATTTCACCTTTGCCGCAGAAAACCAGGTGGTCAGCGGTTCACCGGCTTACCTGGAGAGCATCCAGCGCCTGTTCATCCAGGATCAGAGCGGTGGGCTGATCGAGGTGTGCGTCTCGCCGGATGAATATTGGATCTACCTGTACCAGGAAGGCCGGCTGCTGCAGGCGTACCAGGTGCAGGAAGACCAGGCCCAGCCGCTGCTTGCCGGGCGGCTGCCGCCGGAAGGCGCGGGCGATATCCAGATCCGCTACCTGGCCCTGCCCAGCCAGGCGCTGCGCGCCGTCTGGCAGGCGCTGGAGTGGTATCCGCCGCTGCGCGCCGTGCGCATCGACAGCCTGGGCTGGCCCGCTTACCTGGAAGCGCTGCGCGTCGAGCGCGTTTCCGGGCTGCTGCAAGTGGCGCTGCCGGGGCAGGACGGGTTCCTGGGCCTGGCGGAGGGCATCCCGCTCAATTCGGAGACGGTCCTCGCCGGCGCGCGCGGCTTTGTCGACAGCCTGCCGGCCCAGGTCACCCGCGGCGGCGCTTGCGAGGCCTGGTGGTACGAGCCGCATTCAGGCACGCTGACCGCAAGCCTGGCCCGGCTGCGCCTGGCGGGCCTGGCGTGGGTGCAGGCTTCAATCGCCGGCTACCAGCGCTTGGTCGGCGCGACGCTGGTGACGCAGTTGAACAACGCCGCCAACACCTGGCTGCGCCAGCATCGCTATAACATGCGCCTGGTCGGCGCTTCTGTCTTCGACCATCACCTGTTCAGCGGGCACACCCAGGCAGCGCTGGCTTACCACGGGTTGCTGGGGTATCTCCACCAACATTTCGCCCAGGTGATCGGCGACCAGCTGGCTGGTCGGGCGCTGGCCGAGGCCTTCCGTCGGTTGAAGCCCGCCGAGCAGGCGGAGCTGCAGGCCGCCGGCCTGGGGCCGGATACGGTAAAGTGAGAGGAACCGCGATGCAGCATCTCACCCGTCTTCCCCGTCCATTGGCCGCCGGCTTGATCGTTATCGCCGGGCTGCTTGGGCTGTACGTCTATATTTACCAGGCCTCCCCGCTCCCCGGGATCTGGTCGGATGTCTACCTGAACCTGGCGATCGTCGGCCCGTCGCTGCTGGCGGCCTACCTGTCCACCCGGGTTTTGCTGCATTTCCACTGGGAAGACGGCCCCTGGCGGATGTGGATGTACTACTCGCTGGCGTTGTGGAGCTGGGCGATCGCCGAGGTGATCTGGTTCGGCGTCTGGCTGGCGCAGGGCGATGTGCCCATCCCTTCCTGGGCCGACGTGTTCTGGTTGTTCGCGCTGGCCCCCTTCGCAATGGCGTTCCTGGTACAGTTCCGGCTGATCTTCTCTCCCACGCCGCGCCGTGAAGCCGCGTGGATGCTGGCAATCAGCCTGGGGGTGCTGCTGTTCAGCGGGCTGGGCACGCTGATGTTGGGCCGCCTGGCCGGCGAATCGGCGATGAGTTGGGGCGGCACCTTCCTGGAAGTCTTCTACGCCGTGGTGGACGTGGCGATGATGATCGCCGCTCTGGCGCTGGCGCGCACGTTTGGGCGCGGCCTGTGGGGGCGGGCCTGGTGGGGGCTGCTGGCTTTCGCGCTTTCCGACGGTCTGTACTCGTATGTCAATTTCACCGGTCTGTATGCCCAGTCGGTAAGCGAGGGTAACCTGCTGACCCTGGTGGTCGACAGCGTCTACTCGGCGGCCTACATGCTGATGGTCCTGGCAGTTTGGGGGCAGCTGCTGCTGATGCAGTACGGGCCGTCGCTGCGCCCCAGCCGGGATGACCTGGTGGAAGGCGCCCGGTGACGGTGGATGCCGGGCAGTTGACCCCCGCCCAGCGCCGGCTGGTTGATCTGCCGCCGGCTGGTCGGGTCTTCCTGGAGGGGCCGGCGGGGACAGGCAAAACCACTGCCGCGGCTCAGCGCCTGCTGCGCCTGCTGGAACTGGGCGTGCCGGGCGAGACGATCCTGGTGCTTACCCCCCAGCGCGCCCTGAGCGCGCCCTATGAGGCGGCCCTGCGCCGTTCGAACCGCGCTGGCGGGGGCGCGGCCGTCTGGACCGCCGGCGGGTTGGCCCAACGCATGGTCGACCTGTTCTGGCCGCTGGCAGCCGCCCCAGCTGGGTTTGCCGGGCCTGACCAGCCGCCGGTTTTCCTGAACCTGGAGACCGCCCAGTATTTTATGGCTCACCTGGCGCGCCCGCTGCTCGAAGAGCAGCGCCTGTTCGATTCGCTGGTGATCGAGCGCAACCGCCTGTTCAGCCAGGTGCTGGACAACCTGAACAAGGCCGCCCTGGTGGGCTTCCCGCACACCGAGATCGCCGCCCGGCTAAAGGGCGCCTGGATGGGCGAGCCGGGCCAGCTGCGCATCTACGACGATGTGCAGACCTGCGCCGACCTGTTCCGCAGTTTTTGCCTGGCCAATAACCTGCTGGATTTCTCGCTGCAGGTGGAGGTGTTCCGCCGGCATCTGTGGGACCAGCCCGTCTGCCGAGACTATCTGCGCCGCACCTACCGGCACCTGATCGCCGATAACATCGAGGAAGATTCGCCGTTTGCCCACGATCTGCTGGGTGAATGGCTGCCCGAGCTTGACTCGGCGCTGCTGATCTACGACTGCGACGCCGGCTACCGGCGCTTCCTGGGCGCAGACCCGCTGACCGCCGGCGCATTGTGCGACCTGTGCGAGCAGGGGCTGGTCTTCGACCAATCGCTGGTCACCTCTCCGCAGGTGGATGGCCTGGCGCTGGCCCTGGAACGGGCGCTGCTGGGCCGGCGCCATCCGGCGGAGGGGATCGACCCGGCGGTGGCTGCCGAAAGCGCCGCCCAGGACGGCGCTCCGTCAGATGCATCCGCCGGCGACCCACCAACACCCCCCGGCGAGCCGGCCCTGCCGGCCGAGCGCACCACGCCGCGCCTGCCGTGGACCGGCGGGGCGGAGGTCTTCCCCTGGAAGGACGGCTTTGGCGGGCAGGTGGATTTCTACATCCCCTCGGCTGCTTCTGGCGGCGCGCCTGAAAACCGCCAGACCGCCCTGTGGTACGCCTACCACCGCTTTTACCCACAGATGCTGGATTGGGTAGCCGACCAGGTGGCCGAACTGGTGCACGTCCGCCGCCTGCCGCCGGGCGAGATTGTGGTGCTGGCCCCGTTCCTGTCGGATTCGCTGCGCTATGCGCTGATGGAGCGCCTGGCGCGCCGCGGCGTGCCCTACCGCTCGCACCGCCCGTCGCGCTCGCTGCGCGATGAGCCAGCTGCCCGCTGCCTGCTGACGCTGGCCGCGCTGGCCCATCCCACATGGCGCATGCCGCTCAGCAAATATGATGTGGCCTACGCCCTGGTGCAAGCCATCGATGGGATGGACCTGGTGCGCGCCCAACTGCTGACCGAAATCGTCTATCGCCCGCGCTCCCGGCTGGCCCCGGGTGAGATCGACCTGGCGCCCTTCACACGCATCCTGGCTGATGTCCAACAGCGCATCACCTACCGGCTGGGGGAGCGCTACGAGCGCCTGCGCAGCTGGCTGCTCGACGCCGCCGCACTGGACGCCACGGCGCTCGACCCGGCTGCTGTGGACCCGGAACTGGCGCAGCCGCTGGATTATTTCTTCAGCCGCCTGTTTGGTGAAGTGCTCTCACAGCCCGGGTTTGGCTTTCACGCCAGTTTTGACGCCGGGCGGGTCACTGCCAACCTGATCGATTCGGCGCGCAGCTTCCGCTGGGTGGCCGGCGACCTGCTGAAGGCTGCCGGCGTTTCGATCGGCGGCGAGTATCTGCAGATGGTGCAGGACGGGGTCATTGCCGCCCAGTATGCGTATAACTGGCAGGCGCCGGAAGAGCAGAGCGTGCTGCTGGCGCCTGCCTATACCTTCCTGCTCAACAACCGCCCGGCGGCAGTGCAATTCTGGCTGGACGCCGGCAGCCGCAGCTGGTCTGAGCGCCTGTACCAGCCGCTGACCCACCCGTATGTGCTGACCCGCCAGTGGCCGGCCGGCCGCGCCTGGAACGACGCCGATGAGCTGGCCGCCGGACGCCAGGCGATGACTCGCCTAGTGCTGGGCCTGCTGCGCCGCTGCCGCCAGTCGCTGTATTTGGGCATGAGCGAGCTGGGCGAAGGCGGCTACGAACAGCGCGGACCGCTGCTGCTGGCGCTGCAGCGCGTATTGAAGGATTTCTCCGCATGAGCGCCGGGTGGCCCAGCCCACCGGGTGCGGTCAAGGGGGTGAATGTATGACCGGTTATCAGCTGCGCCCGGCGCAGGCCCGTATCCTCTCCTACCAGGGCGGGCGCATGGGTATCTCGGCGGTACCCGGCAGCGGCAAAACCTGGACCCTCTCGCTGCTGGCGGCCCGCATCGTCCAGACCGCTGGCCTGGCCGACGATCAGGAAGTGCTGGTGGTCACGCTGGTCAACTCGGCGGTCGAGAACTTCTACCGCCGGGTGAGCCTGTTTATCAATGCTGAAGGGCTGCTGCCCTACATGGGCTACCGCGTGCGCACGCTGCATGGGCTGGCGCACGATATCGTGCGCAGCCGCCCGGCGCTGGCCGGGCTGGAAGACAACTTCGGCATCATCGACGAACGCGAGGCCGACAGCATCCGCCAGGAGGCGGCCCAAACCTGGCTGCGCAGCCACCCGGGCGCACTGGACGATTTCCTGCGCGCCGACCTGGATGATTATCACCGCGGCAGCGTCCAGCGCGAGCGATTGCCAGTGCTGGCAGCCAAGATGGCCGAGGCGGTGATCCGCGACGCCAAGGACCGCCGCATCACGCCCGAACAGCTGCGCCAGCGCCTGGACGAACTGCCGCTGCCGCTGCCGCTGGCCGAGATGGGCTGCCAGATCTACACCGATTACCAGCGGGCACTGGCTTATCGCGGAGCGGTCGATTTCGATGACCTGATCCGCCTGGCCCTGTTGAGCCTGGAAAGCGACCCGATCTATCTTCAGCGCCTGCAGTACCAGTGGCCGTACATCCTGGAAGACGAAGCGCAGGACAGCAGCCGGCTGCAGGAAGAGATCCTGGCTAAGCTGGCCGGGCCGCAGGGCAACTGGGTGCGCGTTGGCGACCCCAATCAGGCTATTTACGAGACGTTCACCACCGCCAACCCGGCTTACCTGCGCCGTTTTCTGGCGCTGGACGGCGTGCGGCGCGAAGAACTGCCCAACTCCGGCCGGTCGACGGTCAGCATTATCACCCTGGCGAATATGCTGGTCGAATGGACCCAGTCGCAGCACCCGGTCGACCAGGCGCGCGATGCGCTCCAATCGCCGCCGCTGATCTCGCCCGTCCCGCCGGACGATCCGCAGCCCAACCCGCCGGATGACCCGCGCGGCGTCTTCCTGATGCTCAGCCAGAAGTATGCCCCCGCTGACGAAATCCAGAAGGTGGCCGGTTCGCTGGAGAAGTGGCTGCCGGCCCACCCCGATTGGACCGTGGCGGTGCTAACGCCGCGCAACGAGCGCGGCATCGAGCTGGCCGAGGAGTTAAAGCGCCGCCGCATCCCCTTCGATGACAGCCTGCTGCGCTCCTCCAGCAGCACGCGCCGCTCGGCTAAGGTGCTGAGCAATGTGCTGCGCGCCCTGGCCTTTCCGCTGGTGCAAAACAACCTGGCGGATGTGTTCCGCGATTGGCGGCGCGGCGACCTGGAGCATGAGCCAACCCGCAAGCAGGTGGACCGGGCCACCGAACTGCTGCGCAAGCTGCGCTGCGTCGAAGACTACCTGTGGCCCGGCGCGGCGCAGGATTGGCTGGGCGATCTGCAGCAGACCGGCGAGGACGCGCAGGTGTTGGCCTGGCTGGTTGATTTCCGCCGCCTGGTGCAGCGCTGGCAGGGGGCAACCCTGCTTCCGGTGGACCAGATGGTGCTCTCGCTGGCCCAGGACCTGCTCAGCGAGCCGAGCGAACTGGCCCTGGCCCACAAGCTGGCGGTGCTGCTGCGCCAGGCCGGTCAGCAGCATCCCACCTGGCGGCTGCCCGAGCTGGGCAGCGAGCTGGATGTGATCGTCAAACAAGAGCGCAAGTTCCTGGGCATGAGCAGCGACGACAACGGCTTTGACCCCGAGCGCTATAAGGGCACGGTGGTGGTTTCCACCATGCACCGCGCCAAGGGCCTGGAGTGGGACCGGGTCTACCTGCTTTCGGTCAACAACTATGATTTCCCCTCCGGGATGGACGGCGACCAGTACATCGCCGAGAGCTGGTTCCTGCGCGACCGGCTTAACCTGGAGGCCGAGGCGCTGGCGCAGCTGCGCATCACGTTGGATATGGACCCGTACGCCTGGTATTACGAGGGCGCGGCCAGCCGGTCTGCCCGGCTGGACTATGTGCGCGAGCGCCTGCGCCTGTTGTACGTCGGCATCACGCGTGCCCGCCGCGAACTGGTGCTCACCTGGAACACCGGCCGGAAGAAGGACTGCGTGCCGGCTGTGCCGCTGAGCCAGCTGATGCCGCTGTGGGAGGCTTACCTTGGACAGCAATCCTGACCCTGGTCTGCCCGCAGGGCTGGCCTTCAGCGCCAGCAGCCTGCAGGATTACCTGGACTGCCCGCGGCGTTTTGAGCTGCGCTACCTGCAGCAGGCCGCCTGGCCGGCGGTGCAGAGCGAGCCGGCCCTGGAAGCCGAGCGCGCCATGCGCCTGGGCCAGCGCTTCCACCGCCTGGTGCAGCAGTACTGGATGGGCGTGCCGGCGGCGCGCCTGGCCGAAGGGCTGCACGGCGAGGAGCTGACCGGGTGGTGGGCCAGCTTTATCCACTATGTTGAAACCAACCGCCCGGCCGAAGGGCGGCGCGTCTACCCGGAGGCGCGCCTGCAGCTGCCGCTCGGGCGGCAGCGCCTGGTGGCCCAGTATGACCTGGCGTTGGCCGGCGATGACGGCCGCCTGCTGATCTACGACTGGAAGACCGCCCGCCGCCGCCCGCCG
>JBJSYW010000212.1:0-5936 GCA_046089985.1 Chloroflexota bacterium | reverse complement strand
CAGCCCTATGGGAACACAAAGAACCCGCCGTGGTGTCCACCGGCGGCCAGAGATACAGACAGGCAGCCGGCGGCCGGGGATACCGACATGGCCGCCGGCTGCCCCGGCCTGAGGGCGGAACGGCCCCGCCAGACGTGGTTTAGATCGCCCCCAGGATGAGCAGCATCATAGCGCTCAGCATGTACAACGAGGCGTATTTGAACAGGCCAAAATTGAGCTTTTCGGATGGGCGCACCAGGCTATAGACCGCCAGCGCCAGCAAGCCGGCGGAAAGCACCGCCAGCAGGCGCAGGTACCCCCAGGCCATGCCGATTTCGAGCGCCGCGGCGCTCATCGCCGCCGCGGCCAACACGCTGGATACCGCGATGATCACGCGGGTGGCCGAAAAACCGTACACCGATGGAAAGGTGGGGATCCCGGCGGCGCGGTAGTCATCAAAGCAGCGCATGCTGAAGGTCATGATATGGGTTGGGATCCAGAACAGCACCCCCAACGCTAGCAGCAGGCCGATCGCGTCGATCTGTCCGGCGCCCAGGGCACGCCCGGCCAGCACCGGCATGCCGCCTGCGATCCCGCCCCAAATGACCGACCAGGCGGTGCGGCGCTTAAGCCAGGCGGTGTACACTACCACATCGAAAAACAGCCCGGCGAACACCACCACGCCATACAGCAAGTCAAGCGCCAGCGCCCAGGCGACGCCCATCCCAGACAGCCCAAGGCCCAGGCACAGCGCCTCCCGGGGGCTGACCTGCCCGGCAGGCAGCGGCCGGGCAGCCGTGCGCCGCATGCGGGCATCGATATCGCGGTCATACACCATGTTCAAGACCGTGCTGCCACTGATGGCCAGGAACAGGCTGGCAGCCAGGCCGGCGAGCACGGTCCAATGCGTCACCGGGCAGCTGGCGCTCATGTAGCCGGCCAACCCGGTGGCCAGCAGCAGGCCGGTCTGCGGGCTTTTAATCAACGTCCAGTAGCGTTTATATGACATCATCGGCGCACCTACCTGGCGCAGCGAAAACCAACCCCCGGGCTGGCATAGACGGGGGTAGCGTTGTTCCTCACCCACAGGCGCAGGTCCATTTCATAGGTGTCCTTGGACCCACCCCGCAGGAAGCGGTAGTGCATGCCTTCATAAATATCGCCGGTCCACTGCCAGACGTTGCCGACCATATCATACAGCCCGTAGGGGGAAACCGCAGCGAGCGTCTGGTAACCGGTATAGTTCCGGCCGTTGTAGAAACCCACCGGGCTGGTGCGCGAGCCGAACGCGGCCATGTCTTCAAACGGGTCCCGGCTGGCATAGAAATTGGCCTGCTCGCGCCGCATCTGCTCCCCCCACGGAAACGGGCGTGCGTCTGTGCCGCGGCCGGCCTTTTCCCACTCCAGTTCGCTCGGCAGCCGCCAGCCGTAGAAGCCGCAGTAGCCCCAGGCGCCGAACCACGACACCAGCGTCATCGGGTGGTTCTCATACCCGGGCTGGACCGTGAAGGTTTGGCCGTCAAAGCGGAGGCGCTGTGAAGGATCGTCGAGCGGGAGAAACAGCCAGTCGCCGGCGGCGATGCGCTCTTCATGCTTGACGGCGTGGAAGGCATCGCCGGGGTAGTTCCCCAACACAGCCGCACCGGCCGCGCGCACTTTCCCCGCCGGGAGCGCAGCATTTAAGAAATCGGCGTACTGCCGCACGGTGACCGGGGTGACCATGATCTCGTAAGCAGCGGTGGAGCGGGCTTCCGCATGTGGACCGGAGAGGAACTCACCCGCCGGTACCTGTGCCCAGGCCGCCGGGTCCACCCCGGTCTCATACACCGGCATCTCGGCGTTTAAATCCACCGCTGCGCAGCCGGTCAGCAGCAGCGCCAGCCCAAGCGCCCACCGGCGAAGCAGGAGCACAGCAGGTTTCACGGCGTCACCTCCTGCGAAAGGTCCTGCTGCATTTCTTCCTGCCAGCGGCCCTTCGCTTTGAACAGGTCGATCAGCCGCCAACCCAGCAGCACCGCCAGCGCCGCCAGCAGCAGCCCCAGGCCAAGGTCCATCGCCAGCATCAGCGCGTTGACCAGCGGCTGCTGGGCCGCTTCGCTGACGAACAGGCGCTTCATCTCGAACAGGGTCACCGCGGCGAAGGCAATGTTCGATAGAATGATGATGCTCCAGCCATAGAACTGGCGCAGCCGGCCCTTTAGCCCGACCATGTCGCCGTAGTACAGCAGGATAATAGTGGCAATGATCGCCGAGAGCACATGCCAGTGCCCGGTCAGCTCGATGCGCTCCTCGCGGGCCGGCCAAACGCGGAAGATCTCGTCCAGGCGCACCGCCATGAAGATGCCCAGCCCGCTGGTGGTGAAGTTCATGAAGAGCATCTGCCACAGCGGGCCGAAGCGCAGCGGGTCGCGGGTCAGGGCAGCCAGCTTTTGACCGTTGGTCGGGCGCGGAAGATGGGCCGTGCCGGTGCGGATCAGCCGGTCCCACTCCCAGATCAACAGCAGCAGCGCCGCCAGCATCGAGGGGGTGGCGCCCACGTAAATGATCATATGCGCCACCGGCTCCAGCGGCGTGACCACCCCCCACACCCCCAGGTTCAGAACGATGGTGCCCAAGATCATCAGCGGCATGGCGATCTTGTGCAGCCGCCCACGGAAGTTCAGCCAGCGGCCGATGATCAGCGTGATCATGACCGCGATCAGCGCCAGCATGATGTGCAGATGGCCGATGATGGCGTATTCCATGGTGGTCTTTTCGGGATAGCGGATCACGTTTTCGGCCAGGAAGGTTTCAAACCCGTTGCCGAAGAACGAGCCGGGGACTGCGCCAAACAGCGCCGAGATGACCGTGGTCAGGGCGGCGGCGAAGAAGGCCGCCCGTTCCAGGTCGACCCCGCCCGGGGTGTGGGCATACTCGCGGCCGGCGGCCGGGTAGGCCCGGTTCCACGGCCACAGGGCGATGGTGAGCAGCACGCCGGAGAAGAAAATCAACGCCAGCCCGCCGATATACAGCCCATGCAAGGCCCAGTTGTGTCCGAAGTAGGCAAAGCCCAGGCCAAAAATCATCACCAGCAGGTAGCCCACCGTCACCAGCAGGTTGACGGCGGTCTTCAAGAAAGCGTTCATGCCCAGCAGCCCGGTGATCATATAGACTTCAATCGCCACGACTGCCATCGCAATCGCATGGTACAGGATCACGATGCGGCCTTCGCGCTCAGCCTGGACAAGGTCCATGCCCAGCAGGCGCACCACCACGTCACGCACGCCCCATTCGGCCATCGGGCCGGAGAGCATCCCCCACACCGCGGTGACCATCCCGATCATGGCGATGGCCACCAGGATGCGGCCTTTGGTAGAACCAAACAGGAATACCGCTCGCATGGCTCAGATCCTCGCCGGGTGTGACCGGTGAGCGCCCGCCGCAGCGGCCTGGGGGTCGGCCGGTTGAGCTGCGCCCGGCTCATCGCCAAGCAGCCGCCGCCCCCAGGGAGAGATCAGATAGGCCACCAGCGCGGTGCTGAGCAGCGGGGCGGGCAGGAACATCGAAAAACGGTGCACCTCATACAGGGCATTGTGCAGCCCCAGCGGGTAGCCCGCCAGCATCGACATCGCCCCGGCGAAGACCCCCAGCGGGGTGGCCCAGTTCTGGCGCTTGAGCACAGCGAAAATGAACACCGCCCAGGCCGCCGCGCCCCACCAGCTGACCTGCTGCGACATCACGTACATGCCGTTCCAGAACGGGTCGGCGTGCGAGGTGGTGTACTTGGCGATCGGGGCCACCCCGTCGATGAAGGTCAGCACGTAGGCCAGGCCGGCCACAAAGGTCAGCGCGATGAGGCGCTTCTCCACCCCACCGATCAGCAGCATACCAAACCACAGCAGCGCAGCGGGCAGAAAGACAAACAGGGTCGGCACTGGCAAATGGCTGTCCATCGCCGGGATCATCGGGAAGAACCCGACCAGCAGCTGGACCGTGGCAGCCACGGCCCCCCAGAACCAGGCCCACGGCTTGCGAATCGCAAAGCCATACAGCACCGCCGCCCACAGCGCTCCGGCGGTGATGCCAAGCCAGCCCAGCAAGGCGTAGGTCAGGCGCACCGAAGCGGCTTCATCCGCCCGGCCGTCAGCCACTTTCACGTTGATCAGCAGGTTATACTGATCGGCCAGCAGGTAGAAGGTCAGCAGGCCGATCAGGATGCCCAGGATCGCCAGGATGATCCCCAAGCTGCGATTATGTTTCATGATTTACCTCCGTGTTGATCTACATACAGCGGCCCAATTTGCGCTCAGTATACAAATCGAGGGCGGAGGTGTATACGATAAAAGTCTTACCCGGGCGTAGATCAAATCTGCCGTTTGTCCGGACGGGAGATGACAACTGACACTTTCCGATCACCCGGAAAGGGCTATAATCATTACAAAGCGGATATTTTACGGAGGTATTTATGGTAGAAAAGAACTGGCAAACGCTGAAAGTTTGTTACTGCCAGCATGTTGGGCAGGACGTGGCGCTGGAGGCGGAGGTCATCTTCCCGGCGGAGATCATGCCCGAGCAGGCGCCGCGCGTGCTGGCTCACCGCTGCTCGCAGGGCCTGGAATGCAATGCCGACGGCCGCGCCGCCTGCCTGTGGTCTGGCACCAACCCGGCCTTTGATCCGTTCATCGAACTGCTCTAAATTGCGCTTCCGCAGAAAACACGGCAGGGCCGGCGTGCGCCGGCCCTGCCGTGTTTTAATCGTAGTGACGGGTTTAGTGGATCACGCCCAGGCTCTTGCCTACTTTGCTGAACGCCTCCAGGCCGCGGTCCAGGTCGGCGCGCTGGTGCGCGGCTGAGATCATCACCCGGATGCGCGCTTTGCCACGCGCCACGGTGGGGAAGCAGATCGCCATGCCAAACACGCCGTTCTCGAACAGCTCGCGGCTGAACTGCTGTGCCAGCGGCGCTTCGCCCAGCATCACCGGGGTGATCGGGGTGGTCGACACGCCGGTGTCAAAGCCCAGCGCTTTCATCTCGGCCTTGAAGTAGCGTGCGTTGTCCCACAGGCGGTCCACCAACTCGGTCGATTCTTCGAGCAGGTCAAGCGCCGCCAGGCAGGCGGCAGCGTCCGGCACGGTCATCGCCGAGGAGAACAGGAACGGCCGGCCGCGCTGGCGCAGCCACTCCACCACCAGCGGGTTGCCGGCTACCAGGCCGCCCACCACGCCAAAGGCTTTCGACAGCGTGCCGACTTCGATATCCACTTTGCCGTGCAGGTCAAAGTGATCAACGATACCGCGCCCGCCGCGCCCCAGCACGCCTTCGCCGTGGGCATCGTCGACCATCAGGATCGCCTCGTAGTTTTTAGTCACCTCGTAGATCTTGTCCAGCGGGGCAACATCGCCGTCCATGCTGAACACGCCGTCGGTCACCACCAGCATCTTCGGATAGGCGGCACGGTTCTCGCGCAGCACCCGCTCCAGGTCGGCCACGTCGCAGTGGGCGTAGCGCAGGATCTTGGCCCCCGACAGCCGGCTGCCGTCGATGATGCTGGCGTGGTTCAGTTCGTCGGAGACGATTGCGTCATCCTTGCCGACCATTGCCGGCAGCGTGGCGCCATTGGCATTAAAGCCGGATTGGAAAGTGATCGCCGCGTCCACGCCCTTGAAGCGCGCCAGGCGACGCTCCAGTTCGACGTGCAGATCCATCGTGCCGGCGATCGAGCGCACCGCCGCCGGTCCCAGGCCGTACTTCGCCATCGCATCTCGGGCGGCTTGCAGGATGCGCGGGTGGTTGGCCAGCCCCAGGTAATTGTTCGAGCAGAAGTTCAGCACCTGCCGCCCGTCAACGGTCAGCCATGCGCCTTGCGGCGAGCCAAGGGTGCGGATGCGGTTGTATAACCCGGCATCTTTCAGCGCCTGCAGCTCACGTTCGATCCACTCCAGCTTATTTGCCATAGACTCTCCTTCTCTCATTTCTTG
>JBJSYW010000211.1:0-9759 GCA_046089985.1 Chloroflexota bacterium | reverse complement strand
GAGCGCGTGGAGGCCGAGCTGCGGGAAGCGCTGGCCGATCTTTCGAACGCGCAGCGGGTCTTGCAGCAGCGCGCCCGGGAAGTGGAGCAACTGATCGACCTGCTGCCGGAGGCGATCTGGATCGCCGAAGATGTGCACTGCCAGGTGGTGCGCGGCAACCAGTATGCCAACCGGCTGTTTGAAGCGCCGCCCGGCGCGAACGTTTCGCAGTCTTCGGAGCAGGTCGCCATCCACCTGCTGCACTTTTCCGCCGGACGGCAGCTTGGAGCGGATGAACTGCCGCTGCAGACCGCCATCCGCACCGGCCGGCCGGTGCTCGATATTGAGCAGCACGTGGAGCGTTCGGATGGCCGCTCGCGCTATCTGCTGGGCGGCGCAATCCCGCTGTTTGCCCCGGATGGCAGTGTGCGCGGCGCGGTGGCCGCGTTCCACGATATCACCGACCGGAAAAACACCGAGCGCCTGCTGCGTCAGTGGGCGGATGCGTTCACTCATACCGCCCATGGGATTGCGATCGGCAGCCCCACCGCCAATACCATCCTGACCTGCAACCCGGCTTTTGCCGCGCTGCAGGGCCGCACGATCGATGAAGTTAGCGGGATGGCGATTGCCGCCATGTACGTCCCCGAAGAACGGGCGAACTTGCGCGGCTACATTCAGGCGGCGGACCGGATAGGTAAAGTTCGGTTTGAATCGCGGATGATCCGCAAAGATGGGAGCACTTACCCGGTGGAGATGAACCTGGTGAGCGTGAAAGACGAGACCGGGAATCTGCTGTACCGGGTGGCTACCCAGCAGGATATCAGCGAACGCAAGCAGCTCGAGGGCTCGCTGCGCGAGCTGAACCGAACCCTCGAGCAGCGCGTGGACGAACGCACCGCCGAGGTGCAGGACCTGTACAACAACGCCCCGTGCGGCTACCACTCGTTCGATGCCAGCGGCCGGTTTATACAAATCAACCGCACCGAGCTGACCTGGTTAGGCTATACCCGGGCGGAGATGCTCGGCCATTCGTTTGTCGAGTTCATCCTCCCCGAACAGGTCGTTTTCTTTCGGGAGAACTTTGACGCGTTTCTGCAGCGCGGCTATGTGAACGACCTGGAATATGACATGCTGCGCAAAGACGGCTCGCGCCTGCCGGTGCTGCTGAGCGCCACGGCCATCTTCGATGGCGCGGGGAAGTACCTGATGAGCCGGTCGACGGTTTTTGACCACACCGATCGGCGGCGCGCCGAGATCGATCTGCGCCGGGCTAACCTGGAAATGGAACGCGCCATGCGGGTCAAAGACGAGTTTCTGGCCAGCATGAGCCATGAACTGCGCACCCCGTTGACCAGCATTCTGGGCCTTTCTGAAGCGCTGCAGTACAACGTCTATGGCGGGCTGACCGAGAAGCAGATCACCGCCCTGACGACGATCGAAGACAGCGGGCGGCACCTGCTGGAACTGATTAACGATATCCTGGATATTTCGAAGATCGAGGCCGGAAAGCTGGAAATGTCCGGCGAGCTATGCCAGGCGGAAGATATTTGCCAATCCGCGCTGCAGATCATCCAGGGCATGGCGCACAAGAAGCAGCAGCGCGTGCTTTTTACGCTGCAGCGCACCAACCTAACGCTCTACGGCGACCCGCGCCGCCTGAAGCAGGTGGTGGTCAACCTGTTGAGCAATGCCGTCAAGTACACCCCGGAGAAGGGCGCCATTGGGCTGGATTTAACCGCCGACGATGCCGCCCAAACGGTGATGATCACGGTCTGGGACCAGGGCATCGGTATCGCTTCGCATGACCTGGAGAAGCTGTTCAAACCGTTTGTGCAGCTCGATAGCAGCCTGAACCGCCAGCAGTCGGGCACCGGGCTGGGGCTGGCGCTGGTGCTGCACCTGGTTGATCTGCACCACGGGCGGGTGCAGGTCGAGAGCACGCCCGGACAGGGCAGCCGGTTTACGGTGCTGCTGCCATATGATCCGCAAGCCACATTCATGGAAGTCCAGTCGGCAGCCGACGTTTTCCGCCCGGACGGCCTGGGCGCGCCTGGTAGAAGCCTGACCGCCATGGTGGTGGATGATAACGAAACCAACCTGCGCCTGCTGGGCGATTTTTTGGCCTCTCAGAACTTCTGCGTCAAGCTGGTCAGGAACGGGTACGATTTCCTGGCGCAGATGCCGCTTATCGGCCCGGATGTCGTGCTGATCGATATCCAGATGCCCGGCATGGATGGGTTGGAAGCCATCCGCCGGCTGCGCAGCCAGCCCGGCTATGCCGGCGTCCCGGTGATCGCGCTGACCGCCCTGGCGATGACCGGCGACCGCGAGCGCTGCCTGGCGGCCGGGGCCACCGAGTACCTGCCCAAGCCGGTCAAGTTTGGGCAGCTGCTCGGCGTGATCAACCGGGTGACCGCCGCCTGACCTGCCTCGCTGGATCGCAAAGCGCCGGGCCGGCCGCCGGCGCTTTGGTGTTTAAGTGCGGAAAAATCCTACAGCCGCGCCGGCCGATCCGCTATATACTGGCGGATAGGTCCAGCCGCCCGGCTGGTTGGCATCCGGCCCAGGGGGACAGCCTGTTCAAGGCGGAAAGGGAAAGTATCTATGCAAGAGCATGGCCCGCACCAACATGGCGAGCACGCCGCCCATGCAGCGCCCGGTCAGCCCGATGCGCCTGGTCACCCGGCGGCGCACGACCAACACGCGGCGCCCGGTCGCCCGGCAGCGCACGGTGAGCAGGCCGCCCACGGTGAGCATGCTGCCCACACCGATCACACCGGGCACGAGCAGCTGTTCCGACGGCGGTTCTGGATCAGCCTGCTGCTGTCGGTGCCGGTGCTGCTGTACAGCCCGATGCTGCAGCAGCTGCTTGGCTTTCGCATGCCGGCCTTCCCGGGCAGCGCCTGGATCGAGCCGCTCTTCTCGGTGATCATCTTCTTTTACGGCGGCCTGCCCTTCCTGCAGATGGCCGTTCCCGAGCTGCGCAGCCGCAAGCCGGGGATGATGACCCTGATCTCGCTGGCCATCTGCGTCGCCTTCGCCTACAGCCTGTGGGCGCTGCTGCTGCCGGGCGGCATGGCGATGAACGGTGCGGATAAAGCTGTGCCCGCAGCCGGTGCTGCCGCTGAAGCGCAAATGGGCTTTTTCTGGGAGCTGGTCACGCTGATCGACATCATGCTGCTCGGGCACTGGCTGGAGATGCGCAGCGTACGCCAGGCTAGCGGGGCGCTGAACGAACTGGCCAAGCTGATGCCCGATGCAGCCGAACGGCTGCTGCCCGACGGCCGGCTGGAGACCGTGGCAGTAAGCATGCTGCGTCCCGGCGACCTGCTGCTGGTGCGTCCCGGGGCGGCCGTCCCGGCGGATGGCGAGGTGGTCGAAGGCGCGTCCGAGGTTAACGAAGCGATGCTGACCGGCGAGTCGAAACCGGTGCATAAAGCGCCGGGCGGGCGGGTGATCGCCGGCACACTCAACGGCGATGGCAGCCTGCGTGTGCGTGTGGCGGCAGTTGGACGGGACACGGCCCTGGCGGGGATCATGCGCCTGGTGGACGAGGCCCAGCGCAGCAAGTCCGGCGCACAGTTGCTGGCCGATCGGGCTGCCGGCTGGCTGTTCTACATCGCGCTCGGGGTGGCCCTGCTGACCGCGATTGCCTGGACCTGGGCGGTTGGCTTTAACGTCCAGACGGTGGCGCGCGTCGCCACCGTGTTGGTGATCGCCTGCCCGCACGCCCTGGGGCTGGCTATCCCGCTGGTTGTAGCGATCACCACCGGTCTGGGCGCGGGCCAGGGGATCCTGGTGCGCAGCCGCCTGGCGCTGGAGGAAGCGCGCCGCGTGGATATGGTGATCTTTGATAAGACCGGCACGCTGACCGAAGGCCGCTTTGGCGTCACCGCCATGGCGGTTGTTCCGGAGTGGGAAGAAGACGCCGCCCTGGCGCTGGCAGCCGCCATCGAAGGCGATTCGGAGCATACCATCGCCCGCGGCATCCGCAGCCGCGCTGCCGAACGCCGCTTGGCGCTGCCGCAGGTCAGCGGGTTTGAAGCCTTGAAGGGGCGCGGGGTACAGGCGCTCTGGCAGGGGCGCACAGTGGCGGTCGGTGGGCCGCGGCTGCTTGAAAGCCTGGCGACCGGCCTGACCGAGCCGCTGGCGAGCTTTGCGCAGCTGGCCGGCCGGCGCGGGCAGAGCGTGGTGTATCTGCTGGTGGACGGCACTCCGGTGGCTGCTCTGGCGCTGGCCGACGTGGTGCGCCCGGAAAGCCACCAGGCGGTGCGCCGGCTGCACGAACTGGGAGTGGAGGTGGCTATGCTGACCGGCGACAGCCAGGCGGTGGCGCGCGCCGTGGCGGAGGAACTGGGCATCGATACCTGGTTTGCCGAAGTGCTGCCCGAGCATAAGGATCAAAAAGTGGCCGAACTGCAGCGCCAGGGCCGGCGCGTGGCGATGGTGGGGGATGGGGTCAACGATGCGCCGGCGCTGGCGCGGGCCGATATTGGGATCGCCATCGGCAGCGGCACGGATGCGGCGGTCGAGTCGGCCGGGATCATCCTGGCGCGCAGCAGCCCGTTGGATGTGGTGCGCACGATTGAACTGAGCCGGGCCGGGTATCGCAAAATGATCCAGAACCTGGCCTGGGCCACCGGGTATAACGTCGTGGCGCTGCCGCTGGCTGCCGGCGTGCTGGCCCCGTGGGGCATCCTGCTCTCCCCGGCAGCCGGGGCAGTGCTGATGTCGCTCAGCACGATCGTGGTGGCGGTCAACGCCCAACTGCTGCGCGGGCTGCGCCTGTCGGGCTGAGCGCGACGATCTTCTGGATACAAAACGGGCCGGTTTTTTTGCCGGCCCGTTTTGTATTGCTTAATTATTCAATTTGGATCGCATTGCTTTGGTTTACAACATTGTTAGTAGAAATGTATGAGTGCACAATTAATGTGATGTTAGAATAACCCCCTTCCGGTTAAGCTGTGCGGACACTCAAAAAATACGCCCGAAGCGTACAAATACCCATTTACCGAAAACTGCCGCGCACCTGGAAGGTTTTAAAGGGCCATCTAGATGAAACGGTTGAAACTTTTACAAACTGCAGCGTTCCTTTTGATCGTCACCTTAGCCTTTCCCTTTCGAACAACACAAGCCACAACGGAGGCCGCCGGGTCCATTTACTGGGGGGCCTATATCGACGGCGGGCACTATGGGCTGAGCGACGCCCCCTGGAACACCCAGGCGATGGATCTGTTCGAAGCGCACACCCAGAAGAAGATCTCCATCCTGCACTGGGGGCAGTCGTGGATGAACTGCAAGGATGGGCCGTGCAGCTACCAGTACTTCAACGGGCAGGAGCCGATGTATGACAAAATGCGCGCCCGTGGGGTGATCCCGCTGGTCGATTGGGCGTCGCAGCAGCTGCCTTCGCCTGACCCCAAGTATCAGCAGCCGGCTTTTGCGCTGCGCGCCATCATCAACGGCGACCACGATGCCTACATCCGCACCTGGGCGCAGCAGGCCAAGGCTTGGGGGCACCCGTTCTTCCTGCGGTTTAACTGGGAGATGAACGGCACCTGGTACGCCTGGAGCGAGAAGCGCAATGGCAACCAGCCGGGCGAGTATGCCCGGGCCTGGCGGCACGTGCACGATATCTTCGAGCAGGTGGGGGCCAGCAATGTAACCTGGGTATGGTGCGTCAACACCATCTACGCCAATTCGGTCCCCATCGAAGGGCTGTACCCGGGGGATGCCTACGTCGACTGGACCTGCGTGGATGGCTACAATCGTGGTGAAAGCCCGGTCAAAAACGACCAGTGGCGCAGCTTTCGAGATGTGTTCAGCGCCACCTATGACGCGCTGCTGGCAATCGCGCCAGACAAGCCCATCATGATCGGTGAGACGGCTTCGACCGAGTATGGCGGCAGCAAGGCCGACTGGATCCGCAACGCCCTCACCAATGCGCTGCCGACCTACTTCCCACGCATCAAGGCGGTGCTGTGGTTCAACTGGAACGATGGGGGGATGGACTGGGTGATCGAGACCTCGGCGGAAGCCCAGCAGGCGTTTGCCCAGTCGATCGCATCCTCGTACTATGCCCAAAATGAGTTCGCCGGGCTGTCGCGCTCACCGATCCCGCCGCGGGATCAGCTCTACGCTGCCACCGCGGTCCCGCCCACTGCCACGCGCACCTCACCGCCGCTGCCCACCGCCACGCGCACCTCGCCGCCGCTGCCCACTGCCACGCGCACCTCGCCGCCGCCGCCGACCCCCACGCGTACCGTCCCACCGCCGACAGCGGCTGCACCGACCCGCAGCGCGCCGCCAACCGTGGCGCCCACGGCGGTCCCACCGCTCTCCGGCGGATCATACCCGCTGTACCTGCCCTTCATCCGTAAGTAGCGCACTGGGGAGAACGAGATAATCCCCTGCCGGGGGACGGGGATTTTACGCCCGTCCCCCGGCCGTGCTTTCATAGCTTTTGCGCAGCTTATTTATCTTCTATTCAGCTACCGCGGGCTTACTGCGGTTACAATCAGAGTGGGGCGCGCCTGGGAGGGCGTGTACACTGCCGGCCCGCCGGTTGCACGGCTGTGCGCCAGGCGGGCGCTGACACTGGGGGTCAATTAATGAGAATCATGGTCGTAGACAGCCGGCTCCCGTTCCGGGAGCAGTTGATCGACGCCTGCGCAGCCAAAGCCGCCCGGACCGCTGCTGCAGCCAACTGCCAGGAGGCCGGCGAAGCCGCCGCCTCGCTCCAACCAGACCTGGTATTTTTTGATGAGGATCTGCTCGATGACTGCGGTCTGCCGGCGGCGGTCGAAGCGCTGCGCGCGGCCAACCCGCAGGTCCGTGTCATCTTCCTCAGCGAAGCGCCCAGCGAGGCGAACCTGCTGCGCGCCTACCGGCAGGGCGGCTGCGGCTACCTGGTCAAGGGTCAGGATGTGCTGAACCTGCTGCCGGCGGTGTTCGAACTGCAGCCGGGCGAGTTCCTGCTGTCGCCGCGGCTGGCGCATATGGCGGTGGGCAGCCTGGGCGATCTGCGCGGCGCGCTGGAAGTGAGCGAGATTAACCGGCTGACCGGGCGTGAGAAGGAAGTGCTGCACCAGTTGTGCGCCGGCTTCTCAAACCGTGAGATCGCCCAAAACCTGGTCATCTCTGAGAACACCGTACGCATCCACGTCCAGAACGTGCTCAAAAAGCTGAATTTGCAGCGCCGCCGGCAGGTGCAGGAAAAATACCGCCTGTTTGACCGGCTGGCGTATGCAATGGTCTACGCCGTGCCGGAAGACCTCGTCCCGCCAGGTTTTTCAGAAGACGCCTGAGCGCCGGCGCTCACCAAGAATTCATGTATAAATCATCCATAAATAGTCCTTTTTCTAAACAAAAGCGCTTGACATAATCTGCATCGGTCGGTAAGATAGCATGAACATTCGGGGCCGGCTGTGCAAATATAGTTGACACGAATGGCCTGGGGGAACGAAGATCGGACCTGACCGGTTCTTAGAGGGTTGGGATATTTATCAAGAGGCCGGATTTAAAGGTTGAGGGCGGGTGAATACTTTTATCGTTTTTGGGGTTGGTTATCGTTTATATTCTGCGCTCACGGAGTTACCGAGCGCCCTCAACCTTGCCTCTTGTCCCACAGCTGATCATAACCCTGACAGTGTATTCTCCCCTAACCCGGGCGTGTTGCGACCCGGCCTGAAGGCCGCGCCAGTGCAGCGTCCGGCAATGGTTTGCTCTTTGGTTTGAAGAAGCGGAAGCGCTGCGCCGGCGGTCCAGGCTAGCACAGCGCCTTCCTCTTTGGACAAAGCCTTACTTGACGTCACCTGTACGGCCCAGCGAATGAAGCAGTACAGGCGACCACCACGGTACAGCCGGAGGGTGCGCTCAAGCGGCTCTGTCTCTACCATTATAGGGCATCGCAAGGTGCCTGTCCAGATTATCGGGTTTAGTGTGTTACCGGTGGAGATGTGGAATGTACAGGAAATCGGACCCATACAATTTAGCCGCAGTACCCCTCCGGAGCGCGGCGCCCGATGCGATGGTGGTGAGAGACAGATCCTGCCTGTGCGGCCAACCGGCCGAACAGCTTGAATTCAGGAGGCTCTCATGTCGCAAGAAAACCTGGTCATCGATGCACGCCAGCAGACCCTGGCGCCTGCCGATCTCCGTTTACCGTCTCATGCGCCAACCCTGCGCGCCGCCGCCAAGATCACAGCCGTGATCCCGGCCAAGAATGAAGAACAGAACCTGCCCTATGTGCTGGAAGGCATCACAGACTGGGTGCACGAGGTGATCCTGGTGGATGGTCACTCGACTGACCGTACGGTGGAAGTGGCTCGCAAGCTGTGCCCGGAGATCCGGGTTGTCAGCCAGCAGGGGCGCGGCAAGGGGGATGCGCTGTGCTGTGGGTTCGAAGCCGCCACCGGCGATATTATCGTCATGCTGGATGCAGACGGCTCGACCGACCCGGCCGAAATCCCGGCCTTTGTGGGGGCGCTGCTCTCCGGGGCCGACTTTGTCAAAGGCTCGCGCTTCGCCCAGGGCGGCGGCACGGCCGATATGCCGCTCTATCGCAAGCTGGGCAACTGGGCGTTTGTCTTGATGGTACGCCTGTTCTTTGGGGGTGGTTATACCGACCTGTGCTATGGCTACAATGCCTTCTGGAAGCGGGTGCTGCCGGAACTGAAGCTGGACGGGGCCGGGTTTGAGATCGAAACCATGATGAATGTGCGCGCCCTGCGCGCTGGTCTGCGGATCGCCGAAGTGCCCAGCTATGAGTACCGGCGTATCTTCGGCAGCAGCAACCTGCGCACCATCCCGGACGGTTTCCGCGTGCTGCGCACGATCTTTCAGGAAATCTTGAAGAAGCGCCAACGTGGGCTGGAGCGCGAGAGCAGCCTGTTGAAGCGCCGGCTGCAGCGTGAGCTGCAGGGCATGACCACCTGGGTGGAAGAGACATCCGAACTGGCGGGGGATTAACGGGAATGAGCGTAACGGTCTTGATCTGCGCCTATACAGAAAAGCGCTGGGACGAACTGGCCCAGGCGGTGCGCTCTGCGCAAAACCAGGAGCTGTCGCCCGACGAAGTGGTGCTGGTGGTCGATTACAACCCGGCCCTGCTGGAGCGCGCCCGGGCGGCTTTCCCCGGCGTGCGGGTGGTGGAGAACTGCGAAACCAAGGGCCTGGCGGGTGCGCGCAACACCGGCATCACGCTGGCCCAGGGCGAGATCATCGCCTTCCTGGATGACGATGCCGCTGCGGCCCCCGACTGGCTGAAGTGGCTTGTCGCCGCCTATGAAGACCCGCGCGCTATCGGGGTGGGCGGGTCGATCGAGCCGATCTGGCCCGCCGGCCGCCCGGCCTGGTTCCCGGATGAGTTTGACTGGGTGGTGGGCTGCACATACCGCGGCATGCCGGAGCAGGCCGCGGCGGTGCGCAACCTGATTGGCGCCAATATGTCGTTCCGGCGCAAAGCCTTTGACCCGGTGCGTTTTATGAGCGATATCGGCCACAACGGCACGCGCGCCTTTGGCGGCTCCGACCCGGACATCTGCATCCGCCTCACCCAGCACTGGACCGGGCGCACGCTGCTGTACGAGCCGCGGGCGCGGGTGGCCCACCAGGTGCATCCTTTCCGCACTGCCTGGCGCTACTTTGTCTCGCGCTGCTACAACGAAGGCCAATCGAAGGCCGTGTTGACCGGGCGGGTGGGCGCTCAGAAAGGCCTCTCTACCGAGACGCGCTATACCTTCTCCACGCTGCCGCAGGGGGTGGCGCGTGGGCTGG
>JBJSYW010000210.1:0-5172 GCA_046089985.1 Chloroflexota bacterium | reverse complement strand
GACCGGGTGCGCTGGCTGCCGGATGGGCGGCTGGAATACCTGGGCCGCTCCGACGACCAGGTCAAGCTGCGCGGGCTGCGCATTGAGCTGGGTGAGATTGAAGCCGCGCTGACCCACCTGCCGGTGGTGCACCAGGCGGCGGTGCTGCTCAGTGACGACGCGCTGGGGCAGCGCCTGGTAGCGTATATCCAGCTTGAAGCGGACCGCCTGAGCGAATGGGCGCCTGGGGAATGGATCCAGCCCGGGCAGCCGCTCAGCCCCCTGGTGCACCGCCGGCTGGTAGAGGCGCTCAGCGACCGGCTGGCGCAGCAGCTGCCCGATTACATGCTGCCGGCCGAGTATGTCTTTTTGGATGACATGCCGCTGACGGTCAACGGCAAGATCGACCGCCCGGCGCTGCTGCGGCTGCCGCAGGCCATCGTTCAGCGCGTCCGGCAGGCGCGCGTCGCGCCGACCAACGAACTCGAAGCGCAGCTGATCGAGATCTGGCGTGAAGTGCTCGAGCTGGACGAGATTGGGCTGGATGACTCGTTTATCGAATTGGGCGGGCACTCGCTGCTGGCGATCCGCCTGCTGGCGCGGGTGGAGAACCGCCTGGGGGCCAGCCCGCCGCTGCGCTGTTTTATGCAGCACCCCACGGTGGCGGGAATGGCGCGCTGCCTGGTGGATGGCTGCGCCGATGACCCGGGCAGTGCCTGGCTGCTGCCCGGGTCGCGGCCGGACGGTGCGCTGGACGGTGCGCTGGACGGCGCACCCCCGGCAGATCCGCTCGAACAGGCGCTGGCGTTGATCTGGAAAGAAGTGCTGGGATTGGCCGAGCTGCCCCAGCCGGCGCAGTTCTTCGAGCTGGGCGGGCATTCCCTTTTGGCGGTGCGCGCCACTGCCCTGGTTGAGAAACTGCTCGGCGCCGCTGCGCCGCTGCGCCTGCTGTTGGAAAGCCCGCTGCTGGCCGATTACGCGCGTGAACTGCGCCGCCTGGCCCCGGACCTCCAGGCGCTGGAGGCGCGGGCTGCGGCGCTGCTGGGGCAGGCTCAGCCAGATTTTGCCGAGCCGGTGGAAACGCCGCCGCCGGTGCCGCGGCCGAGCGACGAGATCGAAGACGCCTATCCGCTGACCCCGCTGCAGACCGGGATGATCTTTCACCGGCTGACCGACCCGCCGGCCAACCATTACCACCTGCAGTGGATCGGCGAGTTGGATGAAGCGCTGGACACGGCTGCGCTGTGGCAGGCCTGGCGGTTGATGGTCGAGCGGCATCCGATTCTGCGCACCAGTTTCCACTGGGAAGGGCTGCGGCGCCCGGAGCAGCGCGTGCACCACCAGGTCAAGCTGCGCACGCGTGAGTACGACCTGCAGGGCATGCCGCCGGCGCAGCAGGCCGAATGGATCGAGCGCTACCTGGCTGAAGACCGCCAGCAGCCGCTGCGCCTGGACCAGGCGCCGGGCTTCCGGGTGGCGCTGTTCCGCCGTTCGGCGGAAGCCTATACCCTGGTGCGCTCGGCGCATCACGCCATCTCGGACGGGCGTTCGTCTTTCATCCTGTACCGCGACCTGTTCCAGGCTTACGACGCCCTGCGCCTCGGCCGGCCCGCGCCGTTTGACCAGCCGGCGCCCGTCTATCGCAGCTATGTGGATTGGCTGCAAAAGCAGCATGATGCGCAGCGCCGGCCGGAGGCTGTGCAAAGCAGCTACTGGCGCGCCCGGCTGGACGGGTTGGATCTACCGCAGGCGCTGCCGTTCGAGCGCCCACCGGCGCCGGCCGGCCCGCCATACAAGTATTCCCTGGCCCGCCGCCTGCCGCCTGAGCTGGGAGAGCGCCTGCAAGCGCTGATCCAGCAGTTGGAGATCCCGCTGACCACGCTGTGGATCGGTGGTTGGGCGCTGGCGCTGCACAGCCTGGGCAGCGCCTCGCCGGTGGTGTTTGGCGTGGCGCGCATGGGGCGCTCGATCGACCTGCCGCAGGCCGATGAGATCCTGGGGCCGATGGTCAACACGCTGCCGGTGCGGGTGGACCTGCCGGGCGAGGCGCAGCCGGCCGGCTGGCTAAAAGCGCTGGGCCAGGAGTGGCGTGCGCTGCGCGCCGCCGAGCACAGCTCGCCGGCCGACATCGCCGGCTGGACCGGGCGCCCGCTGGGGCAGGCGCTGTTTGAGAGTGTGCTGAACGTCAACCGGCGCACGTTCTCCGATCAACTGCGCAGCCTGGGCGGTGCGTTCTACCGGCGCAGCTTCCAATATACCCAGACCGCCGATCACCCGCTGGCGGTGAGCGTGTTTGGGGCGGCGGATCTGCGTATTGAGTTGACCCTGGACACCCGCTTCCTGGCCCCGGCGCATGGCGAGCGCCTGCTGGAGCGCCTGGTGCGGGTGCAGGCTGCCCTGGCGCAAGCCGGGACGGCTGCCACCTTGCGACAAGTGTTGGAGGATGTGCGTGACTAATGAGGCATGTGTTTCGTTCGCCCAGCGGCGCTTCCTGTTCCTGCACCAGTTGGAGCAGGGCAGCCCGACGTACAATGTGCCCTTCGCCTTCCTGGTGCACGGGCCGCTGTATCCGTTCGCGCTGGAGCGGGCTTTCAACCGGGTGGTCGCCCGGCATGCTGCGCTGCGCACCGCCTTCCGCTTTGAGAGTGCGGCGGATGAAGCCGGGGAGGCAGCGCCGGATGAGCCGCGCCAGTACTGGCCCGATCAGTTGTACGTCCCGCTGCAGGTAGATGACCTGAGCAGCCTGCCGGCCGAACAGCGGTTGGCGGCGGCCCGGGAACTGGCCCGTGAAGAAGGGCGCCGGCTGTTCGACCTGGCTGTCCCGCCGCTGTTCCGGCTGCGCCTGCTGCGCCTTGATCCGCAGCAGCATGTGCTGCTGCTGACGGTGCAGCATGCCATCATTGACGAATGGTCCAGCGAGGTGCTGTTCCGTGAGTTGGATGCGCTGTATGAGGACGAGAACGGCGGTCAGGAAGCCGACCTGCCGGAACTGGCGGCGCAGTACGCCGATTTCGCCCGCTGGCAGGCCGGTTGGTTGGCGGGGGAGCCGGTGGGTGGGGCGGTCAGCCCGGTCGAGCGGCAGCTGGCTTTCTGGACCGAGCGGCTGAGCGGCGCGCCGGCTGCGCTGGAACTGCCCACCGATGCCCCGCGCCCGGCCCAGGCTACCTTCCGGGGCGGGATGGCTTTCCACCAGCTGGACGCCGAGCTGGCCGGGCGGCTGTTGAAGCTGGCGGCGGCCGAGCGCGTGACGCTGTTCAGCGCCGGTCTGGCGGCTTTTGCCGTGTTTTTGTCGCGCAGCAGCGCACAGGCCGACCTGGTGATCGGCTCGCCGATCGCCAACCGCAGCCGGGCCGAGTTCCGCCACCTGGTGGGGGTGTTCCTTAACACCCTGGCGCTGCGCTTCGACCTGAAGGATGACCCCTCGTTCAGCGAGCTGCTGCGCCGCACCGGCCGGATGATGCTGGACAGTTTTGGCCACCAGGACCTGCCGCTGGAGCGGCTGGTCGAAGCGCTCAACCCGCCGCGCGACGCCGGGCGGCACCCGCTGTTCCAGGCGGCCTTTGTGCTGCAGCCGGCCTCAAACGCCGGGCTGCGCCTGGGGGAAGCGCAGGTTGAGCCGCTGAAGATCGATTACGGTTGGTCGAAGTTTGACCTGACCCTGTTTGTCAGCCAGCGTCGTGCCGCCCAGCCCGGCACAGCGGCGGGGCAGGGCAGCGGCGGCGCGGCCGCCCGTACCGGCGCGCTGGACCTGCGGCTGGAGTACGCGGCAGATCTGTTCACGCCCGACAGCGCGCAGCGCATGCTGGCCCGATTTGAGACCCTGCTGCGCAGCGCCCTGGACCGGCCTGATCTGCCGGTCAGCCGGCTGGCGATGCTCACGCCGGGAGAACTGGCCTTTGAGCTGCAAGACTGCAGCCGCAGCGCCCGGCCCTACCCGCGCCAGTCGTCGATCCCGGCGCAGTTCCGGGAGGCGGCGGCACGGTTTGCCGCCGCTCCGGCGCTGGAGTTCGGCCAGGTATGCCTGACGTACGCCGAATTGGACCGGCGGGCCGGGCGGCTGGCGCAGCGCCTGGCGCAGTTAGGTGTACGGCGCGGCAGCCTGGTGGGGCTGGCGATGGAGCGCTCGGCGGCGATGGTGGTGGGGATGCTGGGCATTTTGCAGGCCGGCGGCGCGTACGTGCCGCTCGACCCCAGCTACCCGGCGGAGCGGCTGGCGTTCATGGCGGGTGACAGCGAACTGCGCCTGCTGGTGCACGGCGCGGGCAGCCCCGGCCTGCCTTTGGAAGGGGTGATCACCGTCAGCCTGGATGAGAGCGGCGAGCCGGTGGATGGGCCGGTTGCCCAGGGTGCGCATAGCCTGGATGGTCCGGGAGAACTGCCCGGCCCGGAAGATCCGGCCTACCTGATGTACACCTCTGGTTCCACAGGGCAGCCGAAAGGCATCCTGGTCCCGCAGCGCGCTGTGCTGCGCCTGGTGCTGGGCGCTGATTACTGCCAGGTGCAGCCGGGCGAGCGCATTGCTCAGGCGTCCAATATGTCGTTCGACGCAGCCACCTTCGAAGTATGGGGGGCGCTGCTGAACGGCGCTTGCCTGGTCGGTTTTCCGCAGCAGGTGGTGCTGGCCCCGGCCGAGTACGCTCGCTGGATCCGTGAGAAGCGCATCGACCACCTGTTTGTCACCACTGCGCTGTTCAACCTGGTGGCGGCGCTGCAGCCGGAGGCCTTCGCCACCGCCCAGACGGTGATGGTGGGAGGCGAAGCGGTCAGCCCGGCGATGATGCGCCAGGTGCTGCGCGCCGGCCGGCCGCGGCGGCTGATGAACATCTATGGGCCGACCGAGAACACCACCTTCTCCACCTGGCAGCCGGTCGATGATGTGCCGGAGCAAGCCGCCTCGATCCCGATTGGCAGGCCGGTCGCCAACACCAGCGCCTATGTGCTGGACGCCGCCCGGCAGCCGCTGCCGGTGGGCGTGCCGGGCGAGCTGTACCTGGGCGGCGACGGCCTGGCGAGCGGTTACTGGCGTCGCCCAGAGCTGACCGCCGAGAAATTCGTCCCGAACCCATTCCCCGAGCAGCCCGGCGTGCGGTACAGCCCGCGGCTGTATCGCACCGGTGACCGGGTGCTGCGCCGCCCGGGCGGCGAGATCGAGTTCCTGGAGCGCATCGATACGCAGGTCAAGCTGCGCGGCTT
>JBJSYW010000209.1:0-2973 GCA_046089985.1 Chloroflexota bacterium | reverse complement strand
GCTGCTTTCGCTGGCCGACCAGTTGAACGCAGAACTGGTCGGCTGAGCGTGAGCTGCGCTTCTTTGCTCAAAGGCCGGGGTGTTTAGGCCTTATTCGTAAGCCAGGACCTCATTGATTGTCAGCCGGGCGGCTTTGCGCGCCGGCGCGACGCTGGCGATCACCGAGAGCAGCGCCACCAACCCAAGCCAGAGGAAAATTCCGGCGGGAGTGAAATCCAGCGGTAGGGTCGACTGCAGCAGCGTTTTCCCGATCACGGTCGCCAGCAGCGAGCTGATCGGAAAAGACAGCCCGATTGCCAACACCCAGTTGATCAACCCAATGATCAGCGCCTCGGTGATGACCGACTGCATGATGGCCCCATCTGATGCGCCGATCGTGCGCATCACGCCGATCTCGCGCGTCCGCTCCAGCACGTTCATGCTCATCGTGCCCGCCAGGCCAATGCTGCCTACCGCCGCAATCAAGACCGCCATGATCAGCAGGAAAGCGACCAGCATACCGATGGCTGAGACGGCTGTCTTGCGAAAGGCGGCGCCCGATTGGACCTTTAGAACCTGGAAATTCTGCTCGGCCAGGTGTTGTTCGATGCGGTGGATCAGCTCGGGCTGTTCCGCCGGCGCCACGTTGGAGATCAGCCGGTAAGATGAAGCCTGATTGCGGGAGAAATTCTGTGCGGCAATGAAGTCGAAATCCGCATAGGCAATCGGGTCGCCAAACATCGATAGGAACGGGAATATTCCCACCACCACCCACTGCGCCGCGTGGCGACCGGGCAGCTGGACGGTCAGGCGGTCGCCGGGCTGCAAGCCGGGATAGATTTCGTGGATTGTGTCCGAAATCACGATGGCCTGGTCTTCGCCCGGCAGCAGCCAGCGCCCGGCGGTCAGCTTCAGGTGCAGCAGGCTGGTATCCTGCGGGGGGGCCGAAATCGACAGGCGCGTCGTCACGCGTCCATTTTCATCCAGTACCTCGCCGGCTGCCGCCGCCCAGCCTTCCACTCCGGTGACGCCGGGCACTTCCAGCAGCGTGCGTTCCACATCCTCCACGCGGTACTCGCGGCGGAACTCGAGAGTTACGTCGCCCATGAAGTGCTGGATCAGCTGGTTTAGCACGTCATTCAGCGAGCCGCGGATGTTGAACACCGCCATAAACACGGCTCCGGCTACCGTCAGGGTGAAGATTGTCAGCAGCAGCCGGCCTTTCTTTCGGAAGGTATTGCGCAGCGGAACCAGCGCCGGGCGCGACAGGCCGCCAAGCCGGCTCATCCCGCGGTCGAGTAAGCCGCCGCTTGAGAATCGCTCGCTGGGGCGGTTGTTGCTGATGGCCTGCTGTACGCTGGTCATTGCGCCGCTGCGCACCGGCGCGTAGCCCGCCGCCAGCGGGATCAAGAACGCCATCAACGCCTGGACGACCACCGCCAGCGGGATGACGCGGAAGCTTTGCAGGGTGGCCCCGCTGTTGGCGGCAATGAACTGCGCCAGCTGGTAGCCTGCCGCCGCCGCCAGCGGAACGGCGGCAGCCAGGGCTGCCAGGCTGTAGGCCACTACCAGCGCCAGGTACATGCCCATCACCTGCCGGCTGCGACCGCCCACCAGCTTCATCACCCCGATCTGGCGCATTTGCTGGGTAAGCAGCGCGTTGAGCATGTTGATGATCAGCGTGCTGCTCAGGATCGCCGTCAGCCCGCCCAGGATCAGCAGCACGTTCATCACCGTCAGCGCCAGGCTCTCGATCGGCGACACGTTTGAGACCTGATCTTCATGGCGGTATACGCTGCGCCCGCTCTTTTCCAGCTTGTCGATCACGCGGTCTGAGACAGCCAGGATGTGAGCCAGGCTGCCCCCATCGCCGTCCACGGTGACATACAGCCGGTTAAAAGCGGTGTTCTGGCCGAAGGCATCCAGCGTCTCCAGCGTGATGCCGGCATAGTTGGCTGCGCCCGGGTTGGGTTTCGATTTGGTCTGGTCCATAATCAGCCCCGAGATCCGCAGCATGCGCTTCGATTCGTCTGCGAACTCCACTTCGACCTGCTCACCGGCGCGGTACCCGGTGATATGCAGGAAATCCTGGCTGACAACGATCTCTGCTTTGCCTGCCGAAGCGATGCCCTCAATCGGGGTAACGCGGTTGATGCGGCTGGAAAAATCGTCCACCCCCACCAGATCGAGTGTTTGCCAGGGCTCGCCGCCGCGCCGCACGCGTACCGGCGTGATGCGCGCCCCTTTCCCTTCGCGAACCCCCGGCAGGTTTTCGATGCTCTTCACCAACTCACTGTCGAACGGGTCGGTCCAGACTTCGATGTTGGGCGGGTTTGCGGCGGCATAACTATGGTTGAAGTCTTCGCCGATGATGGCATAAGCGCTCAGGATCATCCCGATCGCAAACACACCCACGGCGACCGAGGCCACGACCAGCAGCGTGCGGGTCTTATCGCCCCACAGGTCGGCGAGCACTTTGCTCCAGCGCGGCCTCAGCAGGTCGGGCTTACGGGCGTTCATCGATGCGCCGCCCCGGTTTTGCTGGCGTTCTCGGCATGGCGCATGGCGGCGATCTCATTCAGCGTCTGCTGGGTCAGCGCCGAACCGCGGATAAACGTCTCGAAGACTTGCCTGGGCAGGCGCAGAAGTTCTGCGCCATGCTCGTCGCTCTGCACCTGCGCCAGCGCATGCCCGCCGCTGAGCAGCTCGGTTTCTCCGAAGAACTGGCCCGGGCCGAGCGCTGCCAGGATGATTTCCGGGCTGCTGCTGTGGTCTGCACCGGCGGCTTTGATCTCCACCCCACCGGAAGCGATGAGATAGAAATGCTCGACCGCCTCGCCCTGGCGCAGGATGGTTTCATACGCGGCCAGCTTGCGCCGTTCCGCCTGGCGACCGGCAGCCAGCATTTGCCCGTGCGACAGAAACGGCAGCGCCCGGGCGATGGTGGGATCAATGATCTCGCCGTCTGCAATCGTGATCGTCTGGTCGGTTTTC
>JBJSYW010000208.1:0-8272 GCA_046089985.1 Chloroflexota bacterium | reverse complement strand
CGGTGCGGTCCGCTTTGATTGGTGGGGAGCAGGCTTTGACACCGCCGAAGAAGGCTATTTCCCATGCGTACGCCCGCTGCAGGAAAACCGCGACCTGGACCGGTTCCCCTGGCCGGACCCGAGCGACCCGGGGCTGCTGGACGAGGCGGTCCGCGCCATCCAGGCCGACCGGAAACAGCATTTTATCGTGCCGAACCTGGGTTTTGCCCTGTTTGAGCGCGGTTGGGCGCTGCGCGGTTTCGACACCCTGCTGATGGACCTGTCGCTGGACGAAGCCTACGCTGCCGAACTGTTCGACCGGATTGTGGAGATCCAGCTGCAGCTGATCCGGCGCTTTCTGGACGCCGGGGTGGATGGCGGGTATTTTGGGGATGATTATGGGGCGCAGCGCAATATGCTGTTTTCTCCGGTTTCCTGGCGCAAGCTGATTAAACCCCGCCTGGCGCGCCTGTTTGCGCCGTTTGTCGAACGCGGCCTGCCCGTGCTGATGCACTCGGATGGCCAGATCCAGAAGATCATCCCCGACCTGGTGGAAATCGGTCTGACCGCCCTGAACCCGGTTCAACCTGAAGTGCTGGACCACAGCTGGCTGCGCAGCAGCTTCGGCGGCGTCCTGGCTTTCTACGGCGGCGTCTCGACCCAGACCGTCCTGCCGCAAGGCACGCCCGATCAGGTGCGGGAGGCCGTGCGCGCTTGCCGCGCACAGCTGGCCCCCGATCATACGGGCCTGATCCTGGCGCCTTCCCACCGCATGATGGCAGACATCCCGGTGGAAAACGTCACCGCCCTGCTGGAGGCTTTCCAGGAGGATTAGCCAGGCAAATCGTCTTGTTTGTCTTGATCTATAGAAAGGAGCGCCAATGTACTATAAAACCGATTGGGAGCAGGCGAAAAAACGCCTGGAAGCTTTCTGGAATAATGAGCTTCTGGACCGCTGCTGTGTGGCCGTTTTCGCCCCACGTAAAACCTCCCGGCTGCCTGCATTTCCGGAACTGCAGTGGGGCCCCTGGATGGGGGGCATGGAAGCGCTCGCCGATGACGATGAAGACGGCATGCGCACCTGGTGGACGGACCCGGAGCAAAATTATCAGCGCGCCATCACCTGGTTTGACAACACCTACTTTGGCGGCGAAGCGATCCCGGCTACCTATGTAAACTGGGGCGCGATGGCGTTGGCGGCGATGTTTGGCAGCCCGCCGAAGTTCAACAAGATCAGTGTCTGGTACCCGATGGTGATCCAGGATTGGAATACCTGGGAATGGAAGTTTGACCCACAGACCAGCGAGACCTGGCAAACCATCCTGAAGATCGAGCGCTATCTGATCGAGCAGAGCCAGGGGCGCTATTTCGTCGGTAAACCCGAGCTGGGCAACGCCGGCGATCTGCTGTCGCTGATGCGCGGCATGGACAACCTGGCGGTGGACCTGATCGAGAACCCGACTGCGGTGCAGCATGCGGTGGAGGTGCTCTCCTCGACCTGGGTGCAGTTGATGGAGCAGGTGTACCAGATGACCCAGCCGGTCAATGACGGTGGGGATGTGCTGGCATGGATGAGCCTGTGGGCGCCCGGACGGCACGACCAGATGGCCTGCGACTTCTCCTCGGTCATCTCGCCCGCCATGTTCCGCAAGTTCTTCGTCTCCGATATCGAGCGGATGGGCAACTGGTGCCAGTACGGCACCTACCACCTGGACGGCCCGGCGGCGATGAAGAATATGCTCGACACGCTGCTCAAGATCGAGCAGATCGACAACATCGAATGGACCCCCGGGGCCGGCTCTCCGCCCACCTATTCGCCCCAATATATCCCTTCCTATCAGAAGATCCAGCAGAGCGGGCGGCGCCTGTACCTGCTGGCTGAGCCGCACGAAATCGAGCCGCTGCTGACGCACCTGTCCCCGCGCGGCCTGTTCTTGTGCACGCATGCCGATACGCAGGATCAGGCGGATGAACTGCTTGCCAAAGTGGCGAAGTTGAGCGCCAGTAAGAACGTCTTCCCCACCTAGCCGCAGCGATCCGCCCACCGGTGACGCAGAAGGAGGACGCCTATTGACTAGATCTACCCGGGACATTTCCCTGACGCAGCTCTTTGATCCGTTCTATCGCGCATATACCTGGAAAAGACCGCTCATCAAGAGGAGAAACTGGAATGAACAAGAAACTCACCGTCTTGCTGGTAATCATAACCATTTTGAGCTTTGTCTTGAGTTCGTGCGCCCCGGCAGCCGCGCCTGCCCCGGTGCAGGGAGCCGCTGGTCAAGAAGCAGCCAAGCCGGCGGACACTTCGAAAAGCGATCAGCGTTACGTGATGGTGGTCACGATTTCTGGTCACCCCTTCTGGACCGATATCCGCAAGGGCGCCCAGGATGCCGCGGACCAGTTGGGGGTGAAGTTCGAGTTCACCGGCCCGGTGGAATATGACTCTGCCGCTCAGGCCGCTCAGGTGGAACAGCTGATCATCACCAAGCCCGCCGGGATTATCGTTGGCAGCTATGACCCCTCGATGACTGCTGCGATCGATAAAGCCATGGCAGCCGGCATTCCGGTCGTCACATTCGATTCGGATGCCCCCGACAGCCAGCGCCTGACGTATACCGGCCCCGATCACTATAAGATCGGTTGGGAGTATGGCAAGTACATGGCCAAGCTGCTGGACAACAAAGGCAAAGTCGGCCTGCTGACCGTGCTGTCGCAGACCAACCTGATGCGCCGCGTCCAGGGCGTCAAGGACTACTTCGCGCAGAACGCCCCGGAGATCGAGGTGGTTGCGATGGAAGATAACAAGGGCGACGATCAGCTGACCGCCGACCTGACCAAATCGATCATCCAGGCCAACCCCGACATCAACGGTATCATCGTCTGCAACGCCACCGGCTCGGGCGTGGCGACCGCCTTGAAGGAGATCGACAAGGTGGGCAAGATCAAAGTCGTCACCTCGGATGTGTCCGACCCGATCCTGCAGGGCATCCTGGACGGCGCGATTGACTCCACTTCCTACGTCAACATTTACCTGGAAGGCTACTACTCGCTGAAATTCCTCTTCGATTACGCAAACGGGTTAACCAAGGGTGTGCCCGGCGCGGCGGTAGGCGTCAACCAGCTCCCGGTGAATGTCGACCCCGGCCTGTTCTTTATCACCAAAGACAACGCAAGCATCTTCATGACGAAGAAGTAATCTCGATGATGGCTGCTGCTCCTCCGCTGGGTTTCCAGCGGAGGAGCGCTCCGCCGGTCAGCCGCAGGAACCGATTTTGATCCTTTGAATGTAAAAGGTGCCGTATGAGCGCTAAAGGAATCACCTTGCCGAGCAAGCAGAGAAAAGATCTCTTACGCCTGCTGTTCAATCGCGAGCTGATGCTGGCTCTGTTCATCGTTTTGTTCGGAGCCGTCGCATCCGTGCTCTCGCCGTATTTCTTTAATTTTGAAAATTTCAAACAGGTGCTGATCGCCATCTCGCTTGATACGGTGGTGGTGGTGGGCCTGACGATCGTGCTGGTTGGCGGTGGGATCGACCTGTCGGTCGGCTCGATCATTGGTTTTTCAGCCGCGCTGATCGGGCTGTGTTTTCAAAATGGGGTGTCTATTCCCTTTACGGTCATCCTGGCGCTGCTGGCCGGTCTGCTGGTCGGGATCATCAATGGCGGATTGATCGCATTCGTCAACATCAACCCGCTGATCATGACCCTGGCGATGATGGGGATCGCCAGAAGCGGTTCGTACGTGATCTCGGGCGGCTACGCCCTGTCCTCCATCCCAGACGAGTTTACTGCATTTGCTCGCAGTGATGTGCTCGGCATTCCCACCCTGGCAGTGGTGGCCCTGTTTTGTGTGCTGGTCGGAACGCTGTTACTTTCCAACAACCTGTGGCTGCGGAAGTACTATTTTATCGGCGGCAATGAAGCCGCTGCCTACCGGGCCGGGATCAAAGTGTCATGGTTAAAGTTCATCAGTTACATCATCTGCGGCTTGTTCTCAGCCCTGGCTGCGGTGATGCTGGTGTCACGCATGGGCAGCACCTTCCCGCACTCCGGTTTAGGCACCGAAATTCGCGTTGTTTCAGCCTGTATTATCGGCGGCTGCAGCATCAATGGCGGGCGGGGTACAATTACCGGGGCTTTCCTGGGTGTTCTGCTGCTGGGTTTGATCAGCAACATCCTGGTGCTGACCGGCGTTTCCGTCTACTGGCAGGGGATTGCCAGCGGCGTGATCCTCATCCTGGCAGTTCTGTCCGATGCTCTGTTGAACAGGAGAAAATACTAATGCGGGAGCCAAATAAAATCATCGAGATGAAGGGCATCTCCAAGAGCTTTGGATCGGTCCAGGCGTTGGAAGATGTGGATTTCGATCTTTATGAAGGCGAAGTCCTGGCCCTTTTGGGAGATAACGGCGCCGGCAAATCGACGTTGATTAAAATCATCTCCGGCCTGTTCCCGTATGACAGCGGAGAAATGACCGTATTTGGCCAGAAGGTGAATTTCAGAAGCCCGCAAGATGCGCAGGCGATGGGCATTGAAACGATCTACCAGGACCTGGCGCTGTTTGACAACCTGGATGTGATGGCGAATATTTTCGCCGGCCGCGAGCTGCGGGCCAAAGGATTGGGGCGCCTGTTGAACCTGGCCGACCGCAAGCAGATGTACCAGGAGGCGCGCCAGGTGTTGGACCGGCTGGGGATTAACATCGTGGACTACTACCAGGATGCGAAGAACTTCTCCGGCGGGCAGCGCCAGTCGATGGCCATTGCTAAGGCGATCCATTGGGGGCATCGCATCATCATTATGGACGAACCCACCGCGGCATTGGGGGTGCGCGAAACCGAACACCTCTTCCGCCTGATCCAAGAACTCAAATCGCAGGGTGTTTCTCTGCTGGTGATCATGCACAATATCGAGCAGGTGATGCAGATCGCCGAACGGGCGATCGTGCTGCGCCGCGGCCGCCGGGTGGGAGGGGTGAATATTTGCGAGTTCGGCCCCGGGTGCTACGAAGAGATCGTAAAAATGCTCATGTGAGCGCCGCCATGAATGACACCCTTACCGCTCGCCAGGCGCGCCTGGCAGATGAGTTTCATACCCGATTTAGCAGCCTGCCGGACCTGATCGCCCGCGCTCCCGGGCGGGTGGATCTGATGGGCAGCCATACCGATTACAACCAGGGGCATGTGCTGACCCTGGCAATTGAGCCCGACACCTGGATTGCGGCGCGCCGCCGCGCTGACCGCCGGGTGGTGCTGCATTCGTTAAATCTGCCCGGGGTCAGTGTATTTGATCTGGACCGGATCCAGGCGCTGCCCGCCGGCTCGCCCACCGTTTGGGAGAACTACGTGCGCGGCGTGGCGCAGGTGCTGCAGCAGGCCGGGCATCGCCTGACCGGGTTCGACGGCGTAATCCACAGCACCATCCCGCTGCGCAGCGGGCTGAGTTCATCCGCTGCGCTGGAAGTGGCCACTGCCCGGCTGTTTGACCGGCTTGACCAGCTTGGCCTGGACCCGGTCACGCTGGCCCGGCTGTGCCAGCGCGCCGAGAACGAATTCGTGGGCATGAACTGCGGTATCCTGGACCAATACACTTCCTCGGTCGGGCAGGTGGGCAGCGCGCTGCTGCTGGACTGCCGCAGCTTAACCAGTTCCCCGGTGGTGATCCCGGAGCGATTCAGCATCGTCATATGCGATACCTGTTCCCACCGCGAGCTGACCGGCTCAGAATACCCCGAGCGGCGGTCTGCCTGCGAGGCAGGCGCGCGCAGCCTGGCTGAAGCCTATCCAGCCGTGACGGCGCTGCGTGATGTCTCGCTGGAGATGCTGTATTCCCGGCAGGCTGCTCTGCCGGAGGTGGTGTTCAAACGCGCCCACTTTATCATCGAAGAAGAACAGCGTGTGCTGGACCTGGCGGCTGCGCTGGCTGGCGGTGACGCGCAGGGTATCGCCGTGCTAACGCAGGCCTCCTTTGCCGGTGCCCGTGATCTGTACGAGATCACCACGCACGAGATGGAAAGGATGCACGCCGCAATGCTGGCTGCCCCGGGTGTGATCGGCGCGCGCCAGGCCGGGGCCGGGTTTGGCGGCTGCCTGGTGGCGTTTGTAGCGCGTGAGTGCGTGGATGCATTCTGCCAGGCAGTCAGCCGGAGCTACCAGGCGGCGGTTGGGATCACCCCCCAGGTATACCCGGTGGCCTGAGCGGAAAGCGTGAGACACGGTTCTCAATTTGGATAACCAGGAGGCGCAGATGGATGAATTTGCGTACAAACAGGACTGCCTGCAAGCGCTGCTGGTAGAAAAGAAGCTGGATGCGCTGCTGCTCACCCGGGTTAGCAGTTTTGCCTGGGCCACCTGCGGCGGCGCGTCTTATGTGGCCCTCACCAGCGGAGATGGCGTGGCCTCGCTGCTGATCACACCGGGCGGGCGTTATGTGCTGACCAATAATATTGAAGCCCAACGGCTGCAAGATGAAGCTCATTTGGCCGGGCAGGGCTGGCGCATTGAAGCGGAGCCGTGGTTCGCAAGCGGCGCAGCGCTGCCGCGCCTGGCGAACGGTTTGCGCCTGGGCAGCGACAGCGCCATTCCGGGGACGGTCGATCTGTCGGTGGAGATGGCGCGTTTGCGCAGCCGGCTGACCGCGCCGGAAGGGGAGCGCTTCCGCCGGCTGGGCCGGCGCTGCGCTGAAGCCATGCAGGCGCTGCTGCCCACGATCCAACCCGGGCAGACCGAGCGCCAGATTGCCGCCCGCCTGTCATACGAGGCGGAGCTGAGGGGTGTGCAGCCCGTGGCGCTGATGGTGGCTGCGGATGAGCGCATATTTTCCTACCGGCACCCGCTGCCATCCGATCGGGCAATGCAGCAGTATGTGATGGTGATCCTATGCGGGCGCAGCGATGGGTTAATTGCCTCGCTCACCCGCTGCGTCTACTTCGGCCGGCTGCCGGATGACCTGCGGCGCAAAATGCACGCGGCAGCCGAGATCGACGCGCATATGCTGGCGGCGACGCGCCCGGGCAGCAGCCTGGGGGATGTCTTCGCTGCGGCGCAGCAGGCGTATGCCCGGGCCGGCTGGCCGGATGAATGGCGGCTGCATCACCAGGGGGGCAGCGCCGGGTACGAACCGCGCGAGTTTGTGGCCGTCCCGGGATCGCCTGAGCCGGTGATCGCCGGGCAAGCCTTTGCCTGGAACCCCTCCATCTGTGGGGTGAAATCGGAAGACACGATCCTGGTGGGCGATGAGCAGGCCGAGCTCCTGACCGGCATGCCCGATTGGCCAGTGCTGCCCGTGATCGTGGGCGACCAGGTTTTTGAACGCCCGGCGGTGTGGGAGCGTGACTGAAGAAATCGCCGCCTGCCGGTAGCGTGGCGCAGAGCAGCCGCCCGGGCCGGCGCAGGGTCAATATGCCCGGAAAGCGGCGTCAGGGCGCAGCCGGCGCCGGTGTGGACCGGGCTGCGCTGTCCGGAGCGGCCGTGGGCGGCGCAGGCGTTGGCGCCGCGCCGTTCACGCTCACCGGTAGGCTCCAGGGGTTGCCGGGCGAATGGCAGCGGGCGCAGTTTACCCGGGTAGTGACGGCGTGTGAGAAATGCGCCTCGCCGGCGCCGTGCCCATCCGGCGCCAGGCTCTGCCAGGTGGTCCAGCGCCCGTTGGCCGGGTCTGGCGCGGCGGGCATTGAACCGGCGGCGTGGCAGGCGATGCAGCTTAGCGGGGCGTGCTGGACGCCAATGTGCTGCAGCCGGCCCTGCCGGGCCGCCTGGGTGGCGGAGGCGTGGCAGCCGCTGCCCTGGCACATGGACTGCGGCGCCTGGTTGTGACCCGGGACGACCGCAAACTGGCGCTGGACGCGCAGGTCTTCGGCCACATTTGCATGACACTGGCTGTTGGCACAGCCGGTTTGCACGCTGTGCGGGTCATGGCACTGCGTGCAGCCCAGCCCGGCGTGTGAACCAGAGCGGTTTGCATTTTGCTGGTCGTGGCAGGCCTGGCACAGCTCGCCAGGCTCAGCCGGGGCGGCATATTGGCCGGTTTGCGGGTCCAGGCGGGCCGGCTCGGGCAGCGCCTGCCCGGCTGCGTCCAGGCGGTGGCAGGCGGCGCAGCCTGGCGCGCGGGTCGCGCCGGCGGTGAGGGAGGCGTGGGGGCTTGCGGACAGCAGCGCCTGCGGGTCCGGCTGTGCGGGGGCGGCTGCTGCGGCCGCCGGCGCAGCTACGCCGGTGTTGGCGCCAGAGCGCGGGCCCGGGACGGTCGTCGCGGGGCTGGCGGCCTCGATCGCGGCCGGCAGGGCGGCGGGCGCGCCCAGG
>JBJSYW010000207.1:0-2677 GCA_046089985.1 Chloroflexota bacterium | reverse complement strand
CGGCCGCGGCCTGACCGACGTGCGCCCGATCTGGTGCAATGTGGACATCAGCCCGCGCGCTCACGGCTCGGGCCTGTTCACCCGCGGCGAGACCCAGGTGCTGACCCTGGCAACGCTGGGCACGCCCGGCGAAGCGCAGGAGCTGGACACGCTCTCCCCGTCGGAAAGCAAGCGCTACATGCATCACTACAACTTCCCGCCCTTCGTCACCGGCGAGGCCAAGCCGCTGCGCGGCTCCTCCCGGCGCGAGGTCGGTCACGGCGCGCTGGCTGAGCGCGCCCTGCTGCCGGTCATCCCGCCCGAAGGCGAGTTCCCCTACTCGCTGCGCCTGGTATCCGAGGTGCTCTCCTCGAACGGTTCGTCGTCGATGGCCTCGGTGTGCGGCTCGACCCTGGCGCTGATGGACAGCGGTGTGCCGATCAAGGCCCCGGTGGCCGGCGTGGCGATGGGCCTGATCAAGGACGGCGAGCGCTTCAGCGTGCTGACCGACATCCTGGGCACCGAGGATCACCTGGGTGACATGGACTTCAAGGTCGCCGGCACCGATCGCGGCATCACCGCCCTGCAGATGGACATCAAGATCAAGGGCATTACCTCCGAGATCATGACCCGCGCCCTCGAGCAGGCCCGCCAGGCGCGCATGCACATCCTGAACCAGATGCTGGCTGTGCTGCCCGCCCCTCGCCCGGACCTGAAAGACCACGCCCCGCGCATCACCGTGATCCACATCCCGGTCGACAAGATCGGGGCGGTGATTGGCCCAGGCGGCAAGATGATCCGCGCCATCCAGGAAGAATCGGGCGCCAAGATCGACATCAACGACGACGGTTCGGTCTTCATCGCCGCCACCAACGGCGAAGCGGCCCGCATCGCGCGCGAGCGCGTCGAGGGGCTGACCGAGACGGCCGTGATCGGGCGCATTTACACCGGCAAGGTGGTGCGCATCACCGATTTCGGCGCCTTCGTCGAGATCCTGCCCAACATCGACGGGCTGGTGCACATCTCGCAGCTCGACTCGCAGCGCGTCAACAAGGTCGAAGACGTGGTGCGCATGGGCGATGAGATCACCGTGATGGTCACCGACATCGACGGGCAGGGCAAGGTGCGCCTGTCTCGCCAGGCCGTGCTGGAAGGCTGGACGGTGGAAGAAGCCATCGAGCACGATCGCCCGCGCAGCGGCGGCGGTGGTGGTCGCCCGGGCGGCGGCAATCGCGGCGGCGGCGACCGCCGTGGCGGCGGCGGCGGTGGTGATCGCCGCGGCGGCGGGCGGCGCTAATCGTCCGGCTGTCCGGCTGATTTTCGCCCCGAATTAAGGAAAAGAACAGGGCTGTCACGGGATCGTCTCCGTGGCAGCCCTGCTTTTATTGACCAGGGTCGAGCAGACCCCGGCTAGCGGATAACCAGCGGCAGGTACACGGTGCCGACCGGCGACGGAAGCAGGGTGACCTGCAGGTTGTCCAGGCCCCAGCTCTCGTCGGTGATATCCTGCAGCCCCATGGCGCTAAAGTCTAATTCCAGGCTGGGGCCGGAGTGCTTGAACAGGAAGGTCATCGGGTAGCGTGAATCCATCTGGTGGCCGCCGAAGTCATAGCACAGGCTGTTGATCGCCTGCGCCCCGGTCTGGGCCGGATAGTCGCCGCCCGGGTAGCTGCCCGGGTAGGCCTGGCGGAAGCCCAGGGTGTTCCAGTTGGCGAAGGTCGTGTTCAGCAGCGGCTTTCCATCCGCCGAGAATATCCACTGGTCGGGGCCGACTTGCACGCCCGGGGCATATCCCAGCGCAGCCAGCGACGGGGCAAAGGAGCTGTCCGGCGAAACCTGCCACTCCGGGGTGTTCCCGTCCCATGAGCGCAGGATGTACAGGTCAAAGGTGACCAGCACCCGCGAGTGCGGCGCCAGCGGGGTCTCCTGGCCCAGTTTCATGCTCACGGTTTGGTTGCCAAACTCGCCCAGGAAGCTACTACCGCACAGCGGGGTGGTCACATCCCCGTCGGACCACTCGCCGCCCGCTTGCCCGTCAAAGGTCGTGGTATAGACCTGCGAGCTGGCCTGGACCAACAGTCCGGCCTGGGCCTGGTTGTCGTCCAGATCCAAATCCGGTTGATTGCCATACACAAGCGCCTGGTTAGTCACCAGGCCTTGAACCTGCGCTGAGATGCCGGCCTGGATCGTGCGAACAGCGGTTTCTCCCGCTTCCAGGTCACCCACACTGCAGATCACCACCCCATCTGAGAGGCTGCACCCGGCCGGCCCGGAGGCATATGTCAGGCCGGCAGGCAGGGTATCGCTGATGATCACACCGCTTGCGGGCGCAGGCCCCTGGTTGGTGACGGTCAGCGTGTACGGCACAGTCGAGCCGGACAGGGCGACGCCGGACAGCGTGGATTTCTCCAGCTTCAGGTTGGCCTGATCGTTTATTAGGATGCGGGCCGTCTCGGCGGCGGTGCTATAGGCGGTCTTCCCACCGTTGGCAGTCACATCGGCTGCAGCGCCGTTCGTCCCGCTGGTCTGGTCCCAGGCCCGGAAGGTGATCCCGGGATCGACCTCGCCATGCCACAGGTCGTCCGGCACAAAGCGCAGCCGGGACTTGGCATCGCTCGCCATCAGGCGGGCTGTGCTCTCCGAAACCGGCGCCAGGCCGGTCCAGGAACCGCCATCGTCCATGGAATACTGCCACACG
>JBJSYW010000206.1:0-5197 GCA_046089985.1 Chloroflexota bacterium | reverse complement strand
CGCATGATCCGCGAGCGCCTGCAAGACCCGCTGGCGCTCAATCCCGCCCTGATGGAGGGGGTGGTTGGGGTGGTGCTGCGGGCGATAGCGCTGGGGCCCGACCAACGCTGGCCAACCGCGGCTGCGTTCCGCACCGCCCTGCAGGACTGCAGCGGCGCAGCCCGCAGTCCCGGCTATGCCTACGTGGCCCCGGCCGCGCCGGCGGCCCAGGCGCTGCCGCTGCAGCCGGGTCCAGGCCAGCCAGCGCCCCTCCCGCCGGCGCAGGACCGCCCCATGCCGCCTCATGCGGCACAGGGGCTGCCCGGGCCCCTGTCAGGCGCTGCGGGCCAGCTGGGGCAGCTCCGCCCGGAAGCAGCGCAGGCTCGGCCTTATCCAGGGCCGCTGGCGGATGGGCCGTGGGCGCAGGCGGGCGGCGATACCCTGGCGGTACCGGGGCCGCAGCTCCCGGGCGGGCGCAGCACTGCAGCCTCTGCCCGGCTGCCGGCCGACGGTCGCCCGCGCTGGGTGAGATATGCGCTGGGGTTGACCGGGTTATGCCTGCTGGCCTTCTGCGGGCTGGTAGGGGTGCTGGGCGTGATCAACGGCGGCCAAGGCGACCGCGGGGTAAGCGCCACCGAGTACCTGGCGGCTGCGCCGCTGCCCACCAGCCAACCGGCGGCCGCCGCCGAGGCTACCCGCCCGCCGGCAGCCTCTCTGGCGGCTACCAACGCCCAGCCGGCCCAGCCCGCAGAGCCGCTGTTGATTGGGCTGCTGATCCCCGAAACCGGCGACCAGGCCTCTTTCGGCGTCTCGGCTCGCAAAGGGGCTGAGCTGGCGGTGGCCGAATGGAACCGGGAGTACGCTCCGGACAGCCGGCGGGTTGAGCTGCGCATCGCCGACGGACAGTGCGCCGCCGGACCGGCCCTGGAGGCCGCCAGGCGCCTGATCGAGCAGGACAAGGTGAAATACCTGGTGGGAGAGATCTGTTCCGGGGCTTCGATCCCGGTTTCAGAGCTGGCCAACAGCCGCGGTGTGCTGATGATCACCCCCACCTCCACCAATTCACTGGTGACGGTTGACGCAGCCGGCAAGGTCAAGCCGTTCGTCTTCCGGGCCTGCTTCATCGACCCGTTCCAGGGCTTGGCGATGGCCAGGTTCGCCAGGCAGAAGGGGGCCAAAACGGCTTTTGTTCTGTATGACCCGAACAACGATTACTCGCGCGGCCTGGCAGAGAGCTTCGAGCAGGCCTTCCAGCAGGCGGGCGGTAAGATCGCCGGCAAGGCCACTTTTGCTTATGGCCAGGCCGATTTTATCGGCCTTCTGAAAGAAGCCGCTGCCGGCTACGCCGACGTGCTGTACCTGCCCGACTATTACGAGGTGGCTAATCGGGTGGGGCAGCAGGCGTGGCAGGTGCAACTGAAGGCGGTGATCACCGGCGGCGACGGCTGGGATTCCCCCGACCTGGATGTTAAGGCGCTGGAAGGCAGCTATTACACCAACCATTATGACCCCGGCGCAGATCACCCACGCGTACGCACCTGGGTGAAGGCTTTCGCAGATGCTTACAATGGGGAGACCCCGGATACCATTGCCGCCCTCAGCTACGATGCGGTGACGGTGCTGCTGGCAGCAATCGCCAATACCGGCGTGGACGACCCGGCGCGGGTCAAAGACACGCTGGCTGCCGGCAGCTGGCCGGCAATCACCGGGCCAATCTCGTTTGACGCCCTGCACAACCCGGTCAAGAGCGTGTTCATTATCCAGATTGCCAACGGGCAGAAAAACTTCATGACCTTAATCGAGCCGTGAGCGCCCGGCAGGCGCATCTTGTATCCAGGTGGGAGAGATACAAAAAGGGCGGCGCACCTTTCACGGCGCGCCGCCCTTTTCGGGTACTACACAGGGCTTAGTACGAGGAGAGCACTTTCATATAGTTAGCGCGTTCGAAGGAAGCCGGCTCGGCGACTGCCTTCTGGCTCATGCTGCCCTTCATCTGCGCCACGGAGGCGTACTCGTTCTTGTCCATCCACTCGGCCATCTCGTTCAGGATGCCGCCCACCCGGCCGCTGCCGTGCTGCAGGAACTCGGAAGTGATGGTGGTGACGCTGGCGCCGGCCATCATCGCCTTCAGCACGTCGCCGCCGGTGTGCACGCCGCCGGTCATGGCGAAATCGGCCGCCACACGCCCGTACAGGATGGCGATCCAGCGCAGCGGCAGGCGCATCTCGTTCGAATTGCTCAACACCAGGTTGGGCACCACTTCCAGCGAGTCCAGGTCATAATCTGGCTGGTAGAAGCGGTTGAACAGCACCAACCCGTTGGCGCCGGCCTGGGCCAGGCGGCGGGCGAAGTTGGGCAGGGCGGTGAAGAACGGGCTGAGCTTGACCGCAATCGGCAGCTTGACCTGTTTGCGGATATCGCCAACCAGCTTGACGTAGGAGTCTTCCAGTTCGCTGCTGGTCAGTTCCAGGTCGGTGGCCAGGTAGTAGATGTTCAGTTCCAGCGCGTCGGCGCCGGCGTCTTCGATCTTCTTAGCGTAATCGATCCAGCCGCCGGAAGATACGCCGTTCAGGCTGCCGAAGACCGGGATGCTGACGGCCCGCTTGATCTTGCGCAGCGTGTCCAGGTAAACTTCCGGGCCGATGCTGTACTGCCCGTAATCGGGCAGGTAGCTGAGCGCTTCGGCGTACGATTCGGAGCCGCGCAGCAGGTCGTCGTGCAGCTTGATGCTCTCGTGGATGATCTGCTCTTCGAACAGCGAGTGCATGATGATCGCCGAGGCGCCGGCGGCCTCAAGTTCCTGAGCGGTGTGGGGCTTTTGGGTCAGCGGGGACGAAGCAGCAACCACCGGATTCTTCAGCTTCAGGCCCAGGTAAGTGGTCGAAAGGTCTGGCATGGGTAGGTTTCCTTTCCTTTTCTCTTGCCAGGTGCGGGCAGGGCCAGCTGGCCCCACCCGCACCCGATATCGGTTGGTTATGCCTTGTCGTTCCCGTCGCCTTCGGCCGAGCCTTCGTAGTGCATGGCGGCCATCTGGCGGTACAGGTCCCAACGGCCCTGGACGTCCTTCTGGGCCTGTTTCATCAGCATCTCAGCGCGGACCTCGTCGGTCTGCAGCAGCATACGGTCGCGGGTCTCGTTGTAAGCGTACTTGCTCACCGGCACGGTGGGCTCTTTGCTGTCGATAGAAAGCGGGTTCTTGCCTTCCTGGATCAGGGCCGGATTGTAGCGGTACAGCGGCCAGATGCCCGACTCGACCGCCAGCTTTTGCTGGCTGAGGCCGAACTTCAGATCGAAGCCCTGCTGGATGCAGTGGCTGTAGGCGATGATCAGCGACGGCCCGTTATAGGCGTCGGCCTCGAGCAGAGCGTTGAGGGTCTGCTGGTCGGAAGCGCCCATGGCGATTCGCGCCACGTACACATACCCGTAGGCCATGGCGATCATGCCCAGGTCTTTCTTGGGGATGCCCTTGCCCTGGGCGGCGAACTTGGCCACCGCGGCGCGCGGGGTCGATTTCGACGCCTGGCCGCCGGTGTTCGAGTAGACTTCGGTGTCGAGCACCAGGATGTTGACATTGCGGCCGGAAGCCAGGACGTGGTCCAGGCCGCCGTAGCCGATGTCATAGGCCCAGCCGTCGCCGCCGACGATCCAGACGCTCTTGCGCACCAGCACGTCGGCCAGGCTCAGCAGCTCGAGGCCCGCCGGGCTGTCCACGCCGGCCAGCTGGCTCTTCAGCTGCGCCACACGCTCGCGCTGCTGGCGGATGCCGGCTTCGCTGGTCTGGTCGGCGGACAGGATTGCGTCCACCAGGGTGCTGTCGACCGTGCTGCCCAGCTGCGGCAGCAGTTCGCGCACGTACTCGCCCTGCTTATCCAGGGTCAGGCGCATGCCCAGGCCGAACTCGGCGTTGTCTTCAAACAGCGAGTTGGACCAGGCCGGGCCGCGGCCTTCGTTGTTCTTGGCCCACGGGGTGGTGGGCAGGTTGCCGCCGTAGATCGACGAGCAGCCGGTGGCGTTAGCCACCACGATGCGGTCACCGAACAGCTGGGTCAGCAGCTTCAGGTAGGGGGTCTCGCCGCAGCCGGAGCAAGCGCCGGAGAACTCAAACAGCGGCTGGAGCAGCTGCGAGTTCTTGACCGTGCGCACGCTCATCTGGGTGCGATCGACCTCCGGCAGGCAGCGGAAGAAATCCCAGTTCAGTTTTTCGCGCTCGCGGATCGCCGGCTGCGGGGCCATGTTGATCGCCTTGCGGCCGACCTGGCTCTTATCCTTGGCCGGGCAGACTTCCACGCACAGGGTGCAGCCGGTGCAGTCCTCGGGGGCCACTACCAGGCTGTACTTCATGCCGGGGAATTCTTTCCAGCGCGCATCGGTCGACTTCCAGTCGGCCGGAGCGTTGACAAGGTGGGCCGGGTCGTAGACCTTTTCGCGGATCGTGGCGTGCGGGCAGACGAACGAGCACTTGCCGCACTGGATGCACAGATCCGGCTCCCAGACCGGGATCTCAAGGGCGATATTGCGCTTCTCGTACTGGGTGGTGCCGGTCGGGAAGGTGCCGTCGGCGGGCATAGCGCTCACCGGCAGGTCGTCGCCCTTGTTGGCGATCATCAGGCTCAGCACGTTCTTGACAAACTCGGGGGAGTCTTCCGGGACGGCGGGGCGCTGCACCAGGTTGCTGGTGACGTACTGCGGCACCTTGACTTCGTACAGGTTGGCCAGGGTCTGGTCCACCGCTTCGAAGTTGCGCTGCACCACGGCCTCGCCGCGCTTGCCGTAAGTCTTCTCGATCGAGTGCTTGATCTCGTCGATGGCCTGCTCGCGCGGCAGGACGCCGCTGATGGCGAAGAAGCAGGTCTGCATGATGGTGTTGATGCGCCCGCCCATCCCGGTGGCCTGGGCCACATCGTAGGCGTTGATCACGTAGAAGCGCAGCTTCTTCTCGATCATGATCTTCTGGATCTCGGCCGGCATCTCGTCCCAGACTTCATCCTTGCCGTAGATGCTGTTCAGCAGGAACACCCCGCCGGGCATGGCGTACTTCAGCACATCCAGGCGCTCGAGGAACGAGAACTGGTGGCAGGCAACGAACTGGGCCTTGTTGATCAGGTACGGGGCGCGGATCGGCTTGGGGCCGAAGCGCAGGTGCGAAACGGTGACCGAACCGGACTTTTTCGAGTCGTAGACGAAGTCAAGGTGCCGCAGTACGTCACCAGCAACCTGG
>JBJSYW010000205.1:0-3972 GCA_046089985.1 Chloroflexota bacterium | reverse complement strand
GCGGGCAGCGTTTACGCTGCGGCGCTGACCCTGCGCCAGAACGCCGGCAGCCAGATCGACCAGAGCCTGAACGCGGCTGCGCTGAACCTGGTCACCGAGCGCAGCGCCGTCATCACCCGCGACCTGCGCACCGTAGCCGTTTCGGCTAACCTGCGCGGCGCGGTCGGCCGCAACACGCAGGCCCGCATCGGGCTGTTCGAACTGCTGCGCGTCCTGCAGCGCGGCGTCACCGGCGGCATCACCAGCCTGCCCCAGCCGGCGCCGGTGGAGGCCTGGCTGCCGGCGCTCCGGATCGGTTACGCCTTCGCCGGTCTGCCGGCGCTGGCGGTTGACCGCACCCTGAAGTTCCAGGCGCCCACGGATCAGACCGCCGCGGAAAGCGGCTCGCCCTGGCTGGGAACATTGAAGTCGCTGCTGGTGCTGCTGCTGATCGGCGGTGTGACGTTGTGGCTGTTCCCGGCTGGCTACGCCCGCATGGAGCAGCAGGCCCGCCAACGCCCGCTGGCTGCCACGGGGGCGGGAGCGGTGATCCTGGTCAACGGTTTTCTGATGCCGGCGCTGATTACCGTCCTGATCGGCAGCGCCTTCTTCGGCCTGATCTTTTTCTCAATCCCCGACCTGGCCTGGATGCTCTTTGGGGTAGGGTTTGGGCTCCTGCTGACCGGGTTTTGCCTGTTCCTGCTGGCTACCGCTTACCTGAGCAAAGCACTGGTCGCCTCGCTGGTCGGCGGGCTGATCCTGCGCCGCTTCCTGCCGCGCCTGGCGCAGCAGCGCTTGCCGGCGCTGGTGCTGGGCCTGCTGATCTATGTCATCCTGGTATCCCTCCCCTACCTGGGCTTCACCGTCGGCCTGCTGGTGACCATGCTCGGGCTGGGGTCGATGTGGCTGGGACGCCGGCCTGCGTTGGATAAACCGGCGGGAGACCCAGCCGCCATCCAACCGCCGGCGCCCGTCGCCGAACCGGCGGCAGTGGAAACTCCGCTGCCTGCATAATGAAACCGTTCAAAGGAGAACCACCATGCGATTTCTGATTCGTTGGATTACCGTCGCTATTGCACTATTCGTAACCGCCAGCATCATGCCCGGCATTAACATCCAGGGCACCAGCGGCTGGATCTCGGTCACGATCATGGCCCTGGTGTTGGGGTTGGTAAACGCTTTCATCCGGCCGATCCTGACCTTCCTGTCCTGCGGGCTGCTGCTTGTGACGCTTGGGCTGTTCATGTTCGTCATCAACGCCATCACCTTCTGGCTCTCGGCCTGGATCGCCACCAACTGGTTCAACGCCGGCTTCTCGGTGGACAGCTTCTGGGCCGCCCTGTGGGGTTCCATCGTGGTCAGCATCATTTCCTTCCTGATCTCGTTGGTTCTGCCGGACTTCAACTCCCGGTCGTGATGAAACGCTGCCGCCTGCCGCTCGCTGCTGCCTGGTTCCTGCTGGCGCTGTTCGCCGCCCGTGCGACAGCGCCAGCAGCCCTGGCTGCGCCGGCCCCTCAGACCTCACCCGACCCGCTGAAAATCCGGGTTGGCATCAAGCGGCTCGAGCCGTTTGTCTTCGTGGATGAAGACCAACACCCGACCGGCTTCAGCGTTGATCTGTGGAATGCGATCGCGGCCGACATGGGCGCGCAGTATGAATGGGTCCCTGCCGGCAGCGTCTCACAGCTCATCGCCGATGTGCGCTCCGGCAAGACCGATCTGGCAATCTCCGGGATCAGCATGACCCCGCAGCGCGAGTCCCTGGTGGATTTCAGCTATCCATACTTCGCCTCCGGCCTGCAAATTCTGATCCCGTACATCCCAGGCGCGGCCAGCGCCAACCCGGCGAACATCATCTTTTCATCGATTGTGTTCAAAATGCTGGGGATCGGGTTTGTGGCCTTGATCATCATGGCGCACCTGATCTGGCTGTTCGAGCTGCGCAGCAACCCGGAGATGCCCAGGTCTTACGTTTCGGGGGTGTGGGATGCAATGTGGTGGGGCTTGCGCATGCTGATCAAGCAGGAGTACATGGACGCCAGGATGCCGGCCCAGCCCTTGAAACGGCTGTTTGTGATGGCCTACATGATTTTTGGCGTGGTGCTGATCGCCGAGTTCACCGCAGCCATCACCACGTCGCAGACCGTCAGCCAGCTTCGTCCCACCATCGAGGGCCTGGCAGACCTGCAGGGCCAACGTGTGCTGACTGTGGCGGGCAGCACGGCCGAGGAATTTCTCATCGCACAGGAGATCCGCCACACCTCGGTTGAGCGCATCGACGATGCCTATGCCGCCCTATCGGCCGATGAGGCCGATGCGCTGGTTTTCGACTCGCCGGTGTTGTTGTTCTATGCCCAGCATGAAGGCTACGGATTGGCAAAGGTAGTTGGCCCGGTCTTTCAGGAAGAGGATTACGGCATCGCCCTGCCCACCGGAAGCTCGCTGCGCGAACCGATCAATACTGCACTGCTGCGCCTGCATAGTTCAGGCAAGTATGATGCCTTATATAAAAAGTGGTTTGGCGTTCCAAAATAGGAGAGGCCTTTATGAACGATCGTCTGATCCGGCAGCGGGGATTTTTCTTCGGGATGGTGCTTATCCTGGCAGTCTTGAGCATCATCCTGGTGTGGCAGTTCGCCCAGTCGATCCTGTTAGCCCTGGCGCTGGTGGTGATCCTGAAACCGGTGTACAACTGGTTTTTGGGCAAATCCTGGACCCGGGGCAGCTCGAAGGCCGCTATTGGTATGACCCTGATTGTCTTTATCCTGGTGATCGCCACCCCAGCTATCCTGATCATTGGCGGGGCGGTCTCGCAGGCTACAGTGTTGTTCAACAACCTGGCCCCGGAGGATTTGGATTTCACACTGCGCGGCATCGATACCTGGTTGGAAAGTATACTCCAGACAGTGGTCACCCGCAATTTCCAGATTGATGAAATCCAACTGATCCAAGGCGTCAGCCAGGTAGTGGCCCAGATCAATACCTGGCTGAGAGTGCTGCTGATCAACCTGGGTCGCTCAATCCCGGGCTTTTTCACCAGCAGTTTCATCGTGCTGGTGCTGATCTATGTACTGCTGCCGCGCTACCGCGGCATCGGCAAAAAAGACCTTATGGAAATCATCCCCTACCCCCCGGAGATCACCCAGCTATTCCTGGATAAGATCGACCTGATGATCAAGGCCATGTTCAAAGGCACCTTCATCATCGCCATCATCCAGGGGCTGACCATGGGCCTGGTCTTCTGGCTGGCCGGCCTGCCCTACACGGTTTTCCTGACTCTGATTTCCATCTTCCTGGCCCTGGTGCCGGTGGTGGGGATTTCCCTGGTGGCCTGGCCGGTGAGTATTTTATTGTTCGTCAGCGGCCATCTCTGGCAAGGCCTGTTCGTGATCGGCGCCTTTCTGCTGGTGGTAGCCACCATCGACAACATCCTGCGCCCGTACCTGATCCCGAAAGGCGCCCAGCTCAACCCCGCACTGGTGATCCTGAGCGTCCTTGGCGGCCTGCGCGTGATGGGCGTCATCGGCGCCATCTATGGCCCGGTGGTGATGATCTTGCTCGTCACCAGCATCGATGTCTACACTAAATACCTGCTGCGCTCGGATCTGGAGATCCTGGAAAAGCAGGGCCGGATTGACCTGAAGGAGCTTGGGCTGGTGCAGCAAGATGACGGCCCGGACCAGCGCATGGGCGAAATGTTCTATACGGTGCTGAAGAACGTCGCCAAACCATTCCGCCGCGGCGGGAACAGCCCGGCGGCTGAGGCTTCAGCCGCTGCCGAGGCTTCAGCCGCCGCTGAGGGCGCCGCGCTCGTGACTGAGATGTAGCCATTATGCAGACCATAAACCTTGCCCCATCCAAGATTCACCATATCTCGGTGCAGTTGAACCATCTGCGCGATCTCTACGAAGCGCCGATTTTCGACCCGTTTGCTTCGTCATCGGAGCACCTTTCAGGGATCGATCGGATCTCTGCCGAAGTCCGCCGCAGCCA
>JBJSYW010000204.1:0-3278 GCA_046089985.1 Chloroflexota bacterium | reverse complement strand
CCCAGGAAGCCGACGAACTGGCGCTCGGCTCGCCGTTCGATTACGAGACTGCCGCGCTGCTGTACCTGCCCAACGACATCCCTGAGCCGTCGGACCGCCACGGTCACCAGCGGGCGGTGGAGACGGCGCTGGTCAAGCTGTGCAGCGCCACCGGCGGGCGCACGCTGGTGTTGTTCACATCGTACGACCAGTTGAAGCGCACCTCGCAGGCCATCGGCCCGGCATTGGCCCGGCAGGAGATCCTGGTCTACGAGCAGGGTGAAGGCGCTTCACCGCACACGCTGTTGGAGAACTTCCGCAGCACACCGCGCGGCGTGCTGCTGGGGACGCGCTCGTTCTGGGAAGGGGTGGACATCCCGGGGGATGCGCTGTCAGTGGTGGTGATCGTCAAGCTGCCGTTCGATGTGCCGTCCGACCCAATTATCGCCGCCCGTTCGGAGACCTTTGAAGACCCGTTCAACCAATACCAGCTGCCCGAAGCGATCCTGCGCTTCCGCCAGGGCTTCGGCCGGTTGATCCGCACCCAGTATGACCGCGGCCTGGTGGTGGTGCTGGACCGGCGCATCCTGACCAAGCGCTATGGCAAGCTGTTCCTGGGCTCGCTGCCGGAGTGTACCGTCAAGACCGGCCCGCTGAACGATTTGCCCAAGACCGCCGCACAGTGGCTGAATTTATAGCTCGAGGTATAATTAAGCAATACGCAGTGGTTTCTTACGCATGTAGGCGCTGAGGTGCGACGATGAGCCAGGATCAACTCGAGAGGAAGACCCTCAAAGATAAAATCGCGTTGATGCTCCGCTCCAAGACCCTCGACGCAGCGCTGCTTGAACACCTGCCGGTCCAGGAATTAGTGGAAGAGATCGGCGTCTACCACCAGGAACTGATCTTTCAAAATGAAGAACTGATCCGCACCGCGGCCTCGCTGGAAAACGCCCGCAGCCTGTACCAGGCGCTGTTTGACGATGCGCCGATCGGCTACCTGATCCTGGACACCGAGCAGCGCATCCGCAGCGCCAACCGGGCGCTGTATGCGCTGCTTGGCGACCTGCCAGGGAGCTTGATCGCTCAGCCCCTGGCCCGTTTTATCCATCCCGAGAGCCAGGACACGTTCTACCTGGCGATGCGCCGGATGGAGCAGTCCGGCTCGGCCCGCATCGACGCCCTGGAACTGCTCTCGGCCGGACGGACAATCACGGTCAATTTCAGCGGCAACCGGATGGATCAGGATGGCGAAACGCTGCTGCGCTGCACGCTGGTCGACATCAGCGAGCAGGCGGCCGCCGAGAAAGGGCTGCGCGAGCGCGAGGCGCAGAACCTGCGCCTGCTGGAACAGCTGACCGCCGCCCAGCAAGATTTGACCGCCCTGAACGCCAGCCTGGAACAGCGCGTGATCCAGGCCCTGGAGGATCAGCAGGAGAGCGAAACGACCTTCCAGACCTTGTTTGAAGCCGCCACAGATGCCATCTGCCTGTTCGATTCCCAGATGGTCATCCAACGCGTCAACCCGGCCTGCGCCAGGCTGCTGGGCTGCGCCTCGCCGGAAGCGATGATCGGGCGCAGCCTGGTGGATTTTATGGTGGACGACCATGCGCTGGGGGCAATAGAACGCTATAACCGGCTGCTGACCGGGGAGCGCATGCCGCCAAGCGAGCGGCAGCTGCGCGGCGAGGACGGGCGATTGGTGGATGTAGAAGCCACGGCTTCGCTGATGCCCAACCGGCCCGGCCGGCAGGGGTATGTGCTGAGCATCCTGCGCGACATCAGCGAACGCAAGCAGGCCCAGAGCGCGCTGCGCCTGGCCCAACAGCGCCTGGAGCTGGCGATCCACTCGGCCGACATTGGTCTGTGGGACTGGGACCGGGCCACCGACCGGGTGTACTTCACCGCCGAGTTCACTCGCATGCTGGGATACGAGAAAGATGAATTTGGCAGCCATTTCAGAGACTGGAGCAGCAACCTGCACCCGGACGATCTCGACCGGGCCCAGGCGGCCCTGAACGCCTACCTGGCGGAACCAGAGGCCCAGTATCGCAGCGAATTCCGCCTGCGCCACAAAGACGGCTCGTATCGCTGGTTCCTGGAGACGGGAGCGCTGGTGCAGGAACGGCCGGACGAACCGGGGCATCTGCTCGGCTCGCAAATCGACATCACCGAGCGCAAGCTGGCCGAGTTGGCCCTGTTCCAGAGCCGGCAGCAGTATCTGACGGTGATGGACAGCCTGGACAGCGCCATCGTCCATGCCGACTGGGACGGGCGCTACCTGTACATCAACCAGGTCGGCGCGGCGCTGCTGGGTAAACCGCCGGAAGAGATCCTGGGCAAAACATTCAGCGACCTGCTGCCGCCAGATGAAGCGGCGCTGAACTACGCCAACGTGCGCCGGGCGATCTCTACCAAACAGGGCAGCGTCAGCGAGGAACAGTTGAGCTTTTTAGACGGCAGCACGCATTGGTTCCGTGGCAGCGTGCAGCCGGTCTTCAACCTGCAGGGCGAGGCGGTGCAGGCGGTGATTGCCGCCACCGATATCACCCGGATCAAGCAGGCCCAGGTACAGCTCGAAACATTGGCCGGGCAGCTGCAGACAGCCAACCAGGCCTTGGCGCGGGCCTTGAGCGCCAAAGATGAGTTCCTCTCCGCGATGAGCCATGAACTGCGCACCCCGCTGACAGCCATCCTGGGGCTGGCTGAGGCGCTGCGCTACGGCATCAGCGGCAGCCTGAGCGAGAAACAGCTGCAGTCTGTGCAGCAGATTGAAAGCAGCGGGCAGCGCCTGTACCAGATGATCCAGCAGGTGCTGGAATACACCTACCTGCAGTCGAGCGATTACCCGCTGCACCGCGCACCGGTGGTGCTGGTGCAGGTCGCCGATGCAGCCTTGAAGGGTGTGGCGGCGGCGGCCGGAAAGAAACGCCAGCGTCTGTCCCTATCCACCGCACAGGCCGACCTGCAAATCAACGCCGATGAGCAGTTGGTGCTGCAGATGCTGACTCACCTGCTGGATAACGCGATCAAATTCACCCCGGCTGGAGGCCAGATCCAGCTGTCGATTGACAGCCGGCCGGAGACGGGCGAAGCGCGCCTGAGCGTGGCAGATACCGGGATCGGCATCGAAGCGGAGCAGATGCAGCGCATCTTCCAGCCGTTTGTGCAGGTGGATGCGCGCCTGGCGCGCCACTATGAAGGGGCTGGGCTGGGGCTGCCGCTGGTCAAAGCGCTGGCAGGGCTGCACGGCGGGCGGGTGGAGGCGGAGAGCACGCCTGGGCAGGGCAGCTGCTTCA
>JBJSYW010000203.1:0-3318 GCA_046089985.1 Chloroflexota bacterium | reverse complement strand
CTTAAAATCACGCCCAGTGCCGCGGCAGCTGGGCGTGATCGGACACCGGCGGCCAGGCCGCGGGTCAGCTTTCCATGGTTGAGATCTGGTCTTCCCAGCGGTGCCATGGCCCGTGATGTTTCGACAGCACCTTGCGCCCTTCTCCGGGCGTTTCCAGGCCGATCAGTTCCAGGTCGGCGTCGACCATCACCCGTACCAGATCGCGGAAGCACACCCGCGGCTCCCAGTCCAGCGCCTGGCGGGCGTGGCTGGCGTCGGCCAGCAGGTAATCCACCTCGGTGGGGCGGAAGTAGCGCGGGTCGATCTTGACGTAGTCGCGCCAATCCAGATTGACGTAGCCGAAGGCTTCGTCCAGGAACTCGCGCACCGAGTGCGCTTCGCCGGTGCCGATCACGTAATCGTCCGGGCGCTCCTGCTGCAGGATCTTCCACATCGCTGCCACGTAATCGGGGGCGTAGCCCCAGTCGCGCTTGGCGTCCAGGTTGCCCAGGAACAACACCTTCTGCTTCTGGGCTACGATGGCTGCCAGGGCGCGGGTGATCTTGCGCGTCACGAATGTCTCACCCCGGCGGGGCGACTCGTGGTTGAACAGGATCCCGTTGGTGGCGAACATATTGTAGCCCTGGCGGTAGTTGCGGGTGACGTAGAAGGCATAGGCCTTGGCGGCAGCGTAGGGGCTTTGCGGCTCGAAGGGGGTGACTTCGCTCTGCGGCGGGTGGGCGCTGCCGTACATCTCGCTCGACGAAGCCTGGTAGAAGCGGGTGGGCAGCCCGCTCTTGCGCACCGCTTCGAGGATGCGCAGCGTGCCCAGCCCGGTGATATCGCCGGTGTACTCGGGCATATCGAAGCTCACCCGCACGTGGCTCTGCGCCGCCAGGTGATAGATCTCATCCGGCTTGACCGAGTAGATCAGGTCGGTCAGGTTGCCGCTGTTCGCCATGTCGCCGTAGTGCAGGTACAGCTTCACCTCTTCACCGTTGTGCGGGTCGCGGTACAGGTGATCGATGCGCCCGGTGTTGAAGGTGCTGGCGCGGCGGATCAGCCCGTGAACCTCATAGCCTTTGGAGAGCAGCAGCTCTGCCAGGTATGAGCCATCTTGACCGGTGATGCCGGTAATCAACGCTTTTTTCATCTGTTCACATCCATTTCAAGGTAAGGTGGTGCTTCTGATCGGTTACTTTTTGCTGCGGCGCTGGATCTGCGACACATCCAGTTCGACGGTTACCTTGCGGCGGTTGCCCAGGAACTCGAGCAGCACGCGCACCCGCTCGCTGCCGGGCAGGCGGGCGTCGAAGATCGCCTCGAAGCCGCGGAACGGCCCCTCGTTGATCCAGACCGTCTCGCCGGGTTTTAGCCCATCGTAGATCTCCCCGCCGGCCTGGTTGATCTCGCCGACGCGTTTTTGGATGGCCTGGATCAGGCTTTCGGGCACGGTGGACGGTTCGCCGCCAAACTGCACCAGGCCCAGTGTGTGCGGCATCCATTGAAAAGTCGAAATCCCCACCGCCTCGATATCGGCCTGCACAAACAGGTAGCCCGGGAAGTAGGGTACCAGCTTGCGTGAGCGCGGGTTGACCGGGTGAACCCGCAAGCGGGGGTAATAGACTGTGAAACCCTGGTTCAACGCGTGCTGCCAGGCGGATTCTTCTTTGCGTGGTTTGCTGCGCAATGCGTACCAGTTAACACCCACGAACTTCGTCCCATCCTTCCTGTAAGGAGTCGATTATAACACCACTTGCAGGCCGGTCAGGCGAGAGAGCAGCCGCCGCGCCAGCCACACCGGCGGGAGCAGCAGCAGATGCACCAGCGCGCTGATGCCCATCACGGTCGCCGCCGCGCTCAGGAAGCGGTTCAGCAGCGGGGCCAGCGTTTCGGCCAGCCACGGCCCGGCCCCGGCGAACAGGCTGACCGCCAGCAGCGCCCCCAGCACCAGCCCCACCGGCAGCCAGCCGCGCCGGTCGGAGGCGGAGGGCATCATCGTGCTGCTCACCACCAGGGTCAGGTAAAACCAAAGCCAGAAATCGGGCTGGGCCAGCATGCCGGTGAGTCCGCCGGTCAGCGCGCTGGACCCGCCGGCCTGCAGCGTGTTCCAGGCAGAGAGCAAGCCCAGGCCATACAGCCCGCTGTAGCCTACGAACAGCCCGCCGCTGATCAGCGGAGCAGCGCCGATCAACGTATCGCGCAGCGGGTCGGCGGCGGCGGTCTCCACATAGCCCAGCTGCAGCCTGCCGCCGGGCAGCGGCTGCGGGAAAACCGAAAAGCGCCCGGTGCGCACCCGCAGCAGGCGCGCAGCCAGGAAATGGCTCACTTCGTGCAGCAGCACCCCGGGGAAAAACAGCAGGGAAAACAGGATGATGGCCAGGTCCATGCGGCGCGTGAGCAGCAGGAAGACGGATTGGATTTCCTGGTGCATCCGGCGCTGGAGAAACAGGAGTGGCCCCGTGAAAAGCAGGAGCCACCCCAGGCCTGTCAAGTGTTCCAAGGCAGTCAGCGAGCGGCGGTTAAGCCCGGGCGGCAGCCTGGACGATTTGTGCGAAATCGGCCGTCTTCAGGCTGGCCCCGCCCACCAGCGCCCCGTCGATCTCGGCGTCCGAGAAGTACTCGCCAGCGTTCTTGGCGTTGACCGAGCCGCCGTACAGCACGCGTGCGCCCTGCGCCACGCCCTCGCCGAACATCTCCTTCAGCGGGCCGCGGATATCCTGGCGGATGACTGCCGACGCCCCGGCGGCGGTCGAAGCGCGCCCGGTGCCGATCGCCCACACCGGCTCGTAGGCGATCACCACCGCCCCGGCTGCCCCGGCGTCCAGCCCCTGCAGCGCCAGGCGCACCTGGCGCGAGACCACTTCGGCGGTGCGCCCGGCCTCGTTCTCGGCCAGCGTCTCGCCCACGCACACGATCGGGGTCAGCCCGTGAGCCAGGGCAGCCTGCACCTTGCGGTTGACCGTTTCGTCGGTCTCGCCGAAGTAGGTGCGCCGCTCAGAGTGGCCCAGGATTACGTAGTGACACAGCTCAGCCAGCATCGGCGGGGCTACCTCGCCGGTATACGCCCCGGAAAGCTCCCAGTGCATGTTCTGAGCGCCCAGGCCGATCTCGGTGCCTTCCAGCAGCGCCGCCACCGCCAGCAGGGCGGTAAACGGTGGGCAGATCACCTTCTCCACCCCTTCGATGCCCTGCAGCGCAGGCACCAATTCCGAGACCAGCAGCCGGGCCTCGGCCACGGTTTTGAACATTTTCCAGTTTCCAGCTACAAGTGGTTTACGCATCGTTTCCTCATTCATATTGGGTTAAGCCGGGCGGCCCGGGCCGGGCCACTGCCTC
>JBJSYW010000202.1:0-5386 GCA_046089985.1 Chloroflexota bacterium | reverse complement strand
GGGTTTGCAGGCGCTCGGCGATATCAAAGGCGCGCCAGCCAAACTCGAAGCACTCGTTGACCGAGCCGGGCAGCAGGATCACACTCTGGGTGTCGCCGTGACCGATGAAGTAGGCGAAGCTCAGGTCGCCCTGGGCGGTGCGAGTGGGCAGGCCGGTGCTGGGGCCGACGCGCTGTACATCCCAGATCACCACCGGCACTTCGGCGAAGTAGGCCAGACCGGTGTACTCGGCCATCAGGCTCAGGCCGGGGCCGGAAGTGGAGGTCATCGAGCGCAGCCCGCCCCACCCCGCGCCGACCGCCATGCCGATCGCCGCCAGTTCATCTTCAGCCTGCACCACAGCGTAGGTGTTCTTGCCAGGCGCTTCGGGGTCCTTGCGCAGCTTGGGCAGGTACTCGACCAGCGATTCGGCCAGGCTGGAGGCCGGGGTGATCGGGTACCAGGCGGTGAACTGCACCCCGCCGTAAATCGCGCCCAGCGCCCCGGCGGTATTGCCATCAGCCATGATATAGCCTTCGGTGGCATTCATCGGCTCAACCCGGTAGGGGTCGTTCTTTTTCAGGGTGGCGTAGGCCCAATCATAGGCCGATTTGACCACACCAAAGTTCAGGTCGATGGCGCGCGACTTGCCCTTGAAGTGGAAGTCCAGCGCCTGGTAGATCTTGTCCAGGTCGATGTTCAGCAGCCAGGCCAGCACGCCCACGTAAACCATGTTCGCCACGTAATCGCGCAGGTTGGGCGCTGCGCCCGAATCCTTCGCCAGCTGCTTGACCGGCATGGCGTAGCAGGTGATATCTTTACGGGGGATATTCAGTTTTATATCATCGGCATACAGGAACACCCCGCCCGGCAAGACCGCATTGAGGTCCTTGGCAAAGGTCGCCACGTTCATCGCCACAACCACTTCTTGCTCTTCCCGGCGGGCCAGGAACCCATCCTTGCTAACGCGGATGGTGTACCAGGTGGGCAGACCCTGGATGTTGGAGGGGAACAGGTTTTTCCCCGACACCGGGATGCCCATCTTGAACAGCGCCCGCAGGATAGTCAGGTTGGAAGTCTGGCTGCCAGACCCGTTTACCGTGGCGACCGTGATCGAAAAATCGTTCACCACCGGGTCTTCGGCTTCCGCACGACCAGCTTGTGCAAGAACTTGAGAGTCCGTCATAACTTCTCCTTTACGATCTGTTACTTCTACGGTCCGGGACAGGCCGCCTGCCCGGGCTGACAACGATAATCATTCAGGGTCGATGGAACAGGAGGTCCTTGTGTTCGGTCAGCGCCTGGTAGCCACGCTCCAGGTCGCCGCCGCAGATAGCGTCCACCATCTCCTGGTGGTAGCGCCACACCTGGCGCAGGTAGCCCAGGTCGGCGTACATATTCAAACCCACCGCTTCATAGGCTTCCCAGTAGGCTTCCAGCAGACCCTGGACGAAGGGGTTGTCCAGGCGCGAGAAGATCAGCAGGTGCAGCTGGCGGTGCTCTTCGTGCGGGATCTGCACGTTGCGGTTGTTCAGCTTCTCCCAGGCCCGTTCCATCAACTGCAGCAGGCGCTGGTGATCTTCGGGCAGCAGACTCCCGGCGGCTTCGTTCCAGTAGGCCGCTTCGACATGATTGCGCAGGTCCGAGTAGGCAGTGAACAGGGCCGGGTCGATGTTAACCGCATACGACAGGCTCTGGCGCACCGCCGGCAGGAAGGTATAAGGCAGGCGGCGGATGCCGGTGCGCGGGCGCACCTCCACCAGCCCGATGGCCTTAGCCACTTCCAACTGCTCGCGCAGCAGCGCCACGCTCACCCCAAGCTCTTTGCTCATCTCGGTTAGCGACGGGAGCCGGTGTGCATCGCCGTTTTCAAGCGCCGGGCTCCCCTGATGCGCCGCCAGGTATTTGAGAAATTCTGATGAAAGCTGAACTTGAGGCATTCAAACATCCTGCAGGACGGGGTGTGATCTGCCCGCAGATTTGCGGCGGGCGCTGCGATAAATTCGATTAATCGGATTATTTATCCCAGGCGCATTGTATCATGGGGTTCGGGGAGAGTCAAGCATTGGGGCGGCGCGCAGCTTACGCCAGGCCGAACAGCCCGGGGAGCTGCTGCAGGGCGCGCGCCAGGCGCGTCCCGGGCCAGGTGATCAGGCTGCCATCAACCAGGTGCACCCGCCCGGCGCGCCCGGCGGGGGTATCGCCCAGAAGCGCCAGCACTTCCTCGCGTTCGGCTGCGCTGAAGCTGTACGGCTCATCCGGCAGCAGCACCAACTGCGGCTGCCCAGCCAGGATCTCCTCCAGGGTGACGCGCGGGTAGCGCGCGTCGCGCCCGGCAGGGTCTTCGGCCGCGGTCTGCCCCAGGTCGGCCGCCAGCGGGTAGCGGCGCGTGCGGTCATCAAAGATGTTTACACCGCCTGCCAAACGCAGGATATCGCTGCAGTAGGTCTCGGCGTTGAAGGTCATCCACCAGGGCGCCGCATCCTGCGCCGGCTGACGCCAGATGGGGCAAAAATAGCGCAGCGCCTGGCCCGAGGCCAGCGCCGCCCCGGCCCACTCGACGGTGATCTCCAGGGTCTGCACCCGGCTCTGCGCCAGGGCGCTGCGGAACAGGCGCGCCATCTCGTACAGCACTTCCAACGTGCCGGTCACCGAGCGCGGGAAGGTGATCCACACCGGGACGCCGGCTGCCTGCAGCGCTTCCACCGGCTGGCGCGTGTTTTCCTCCCAACCGGCGATCACCAGGTCGGGCTGCAGAGCCAGAATCTGATCCACGTGAGGGTTCTTTGGCCCGCCCAGGCGCGGCAGCCCGCCCAGCCTGCCGGCCGGCTGGGTGCAGTAATCAGTGATGCCCACCACCGCCCCACCCAGCCCCAGGTCGAACAGGCTCTCGGTCATCGATGGCACCAGCGAGACGACCCGCTGCGGGGCCTGCGGCAGATCAATCGAATGCAGAACGCTCATCCCGGTCGCTCCTGTCCTACCCTATCGCCGGCCCACGCTGCCCGGCCCGGAAACCCGCCCGGCCCACTGCCCGATCGGCCCGTTTCAGGAACGACCGGCTTCCAGCAGCACGCCGCTCATCAACGCCACCGCCTGCGGCAGGGCCTGTTCGTCAAAATCGAAACGCGGGTGGTGGTGCGGCGCATCCAGGCCGCGCTCGCTGCTGCTGGAGCCAACGAAGAAGAAACAGCCCGGGGCCTGTTCGAGTATGTAGGCCATATCCTCGGACCCCATCGTGCGGTCCTGCGTATCCAGGGAGCAGTCCGGCAGCAGCCGGCGGGCCGCCTGCTGCACCAGCGCCGCGGCCTGCGGGTCGTTGACCACCGCCGGCGTCAGGCGTTCCAGGGTCACCTCGGCGGTGCAGCCCATCGCCTGGGTCACCCCGTGCACCACCTGCCCGAAGCGCTCCAGCACCTGGGCGCGCACCGCCGCGTCAAAGGTGCGGATGGTGCCGCGCAGTTCGGCGTGAGTGGGGATGAAATTGAAGGCATCGCCGGCATGCATGGCGGCTACGGTCACCACCGCCGTCTCCAGCGGGCTGACATTGCGAGCCACGATGCTCTGCAGCGCGCTGACCACCTGGGCGGCAGCCAGCACCGGGTCAACCGCCAGGTGCGGCAGCGCCCCGTGCCCGCCCCGGCCGGTGATGCGCACGTTGAAGGTCTCAGCGGCCGCCATCACCGGGCCGGCGGCCGCGCCGATCCAGCCCAGCGGTTTCCCGTTCCACAGGTGCAGCCCAAAAGCTTGCTGCGGGCGCGGGTCATCGAAAAGACCCTGGCGGATCATGCGCTGCGCGCCGCCCAGCCCTTCCTCGGCCGGCTGGAAGACCAGCTTGACCGTGCCCGCCAGCTCATCGCGGTGGCGGTGCAGCAGGCGCGCCACCGCCAGGCCGATCGCCACGTGCCCGTCATGCCCGCAGGCGTGCATCACCCCGTCGGTCTGCGAGGCGTATTCGGCCCCGGTCTGTTCGTGCACCGGCAGGGCGTCCATATCGAAGCGCGCCAGGCGCACCGGGCCGGGATGTACGCCTTCCAGCAGCGCCACCACCCCGGTTTCGGCCACGCCGGTGGTCACCTCCAGGCCCAGCGCCTGCAGCTCGCGGGCGACGATCCCGGCAGTGCGGAACTCCTTGAACCCCAGTTCGGGGTGGCGGTGGAAATCGCGCCGCAGATCGCGGGCATACTCAAACAGTTCCTGGGCTTCTTGCAGCAGGGTCATGTGCGCTCCATCAACCAAACACAATCCGGCGAAAGACTTCTTCGTAGCGCGGAGCCTCGGCGCTGCTATCGCTGGTGAAGCGCGAGCGCATGCGCTCGGCCAGCTTCTCGGGGTCGCCGATCTGGCTGGCGTGCTGCTGGATGGCGGCGATCTTGCGCTCCCACAGGTCGGTCACATCATGACGCTCATTCGGCTCGAGGGTGAGCGAGATCCACACCTCGCGTGGGGTGTGCGGCATCAGCCCTTGCTCGCGCATCAGCTCAGGGAAATACAGCGGGTTGCCGGCGGCGGGGAAGACCGCGTCCAGCACCACCTGCCCGGCAGCGCGGTGGTCGGGGTGGTTGATGCGCATATCGCCGACGTAGAGCGTCTTCGGGTCGCAGGCCACCAGCACATCCGGGCGTTCCTGGCGGATGATGCGCGTGACTTCTTTGCGCAGCGCCATGATGGGTTCGAGGTACCCATCGGGGTTTTCGAGGAAATTGACCCCCTTCACACCCAGCACATCCGCGGCGCGGCGCTGTTCGGCGCGCCGATCACCGCACAGCTCGGTCGGGTCAGTATCCGGGTCCTGAGCGCCCTTATCGCCGCAGGTAAGCAGCCAGTAGACCACTTCATGCCCGGCGTCGGTCCAACGGGCAATGGTTGCGCCGCAAAAAAATTCCGGGTCGTCCGGGTGAGCCAGAACGACCAGGATACGTTGTGGAGCTTGCCAGTTACGCCAATCTTCCATGCGATCCATCTCTTAAGACTGTGGGGAGCCATCCGCCGGGGCCGGGTTCGACCCGCCGCCTTGCGCCTGGCCTGAGCCCTGGTTGGGGGTGGGGTCTTTGCCGCGCCCTTTGCGCGACTTGCGGCCCCCGGAACGGTCCGGCGCGCCGCCCTGCGCCTGTGGCTGACCGGGCTGGGCCGGCGGCTGGTTGGGGCGCGGGTGCGGCTCGTGGCGCGGCCCCTGGTCGGGGCGGCGCGGCGGGCGGTCTCCACCCGGGCGGTCGCCGCGGCGTTCTGCGCCGCGGGGCTCAGCGCCGCGCGCCTCGGAACGCGCTTCACCGCCCTGGTGCTCGCCGCCCGGTCGATCGCGGCGCGGGCCGCTGTGCGGCGCATGTGAGTGCGGCGGAGCGCTGCGCTGCGGCGGGGCCGGCGGGCGGTTGGCGGGCACGGCGCTGCTCAGGTCGATGCTCTCGCC
>JBJSYW010000201.1:0-4447 GCA_046089985.1 Chloroflexota bacterium | reverse complement strand
TTGCGGCCATTGCGGTACGCACCGATGCCTGCGCGGCCTGCGCCTGGCAGGCGCCGGGCGAGCAGGTGCGCCGGCAGGCCGCGCAGGCCAACACCCTGCTGCCCGCCTGGGGGCGTCCCGGGCAAGTGACCTGCATGGATGCGCTGGATCAGCCGGTGGAGCGCGTCTTGTGGCAGGTGGGCAACCCACCGCTCTCGCGGCGCGACCTGTTCCGTATGTTGGGCCGCCAGGGCCAGACGGCGATGGCGCGCGCCATGAACCAGGATGCAGCCCGCAAGGGCGCTGCCCCGGGGCGCGACCGCCAACGTATGCTGGCGGCTGTGGCGCATTATCCGGACCCGCAGCCGTCTGGCAGCCTGCAGTTGGACGGCCTGGATTTCGCCGGCCTGGCAGTTTCGGAAGCCTGCACGGCGTGCGGCGCCTGCGCCCGGGCCTGCCCCACGGCCGCCCTGCGATATACTGAAGATGAAAATAAGCAGTCGTTCAGCCTGGCGTTCACCCCTCAGCACTGCATCGCCTGCCAGGCCTGCCTGGGGGTATGCGCACCGCAGGCGATCCGCATCGACCTGGCGCCGGCGGTTGAGCAGGTGTTTTGCGCCGACCCGCTCACGCTGCAGACTGGGGGGTTGGCTGCCTGCGCTCGCTGCGGCTCGGCTTTCGCTGCCCGCGCTGGTCTGCGCTACTGCCCGCAGTGTGAATTTCGCCGCCAGAACCCATTTGGCGTGCGCCTGCCGCCCGGCTTTGTGCTGGACGGCGCCGGCGGGCTGAAGCGTCTGCCGCCCGCCCATTCCGAACCACCCCATCCGTAAAAAATAAGGAGTTACAGCATGCCATTCCATGTCGGCAGCACAGAACTGATTATCATCCTGGTCATTGTCACCCTGCTCTTCGGGGTCGGCCGCATCGGCAAGATTGCCGGCGAGCTGGGCAGCGGGATCCGCTCCTTCAAACAGGGCCTGTCTGGCGAACCGAAGAAAACCGAAGAGGAGTAGGCAGTACGGGTATAATGGGCCGATGACATCGCCGATACAAAAAACCAGGCGCTCCTGGGGCGACTACAGCAAGGCCCTGGGCAGCGCTCATAAGAAGGCTAGCGCGCAGCTGGAAACCTCGATGCCGCTGCTCTCGCATTTGCAAGAGCTGCGCAAGCGGGTGTTTATCGCGTTAATCACGCTGGTGCTGACCACCCTGGCGAGCTTTGTCTTTGCCGGCCAACTGGTGGCGTTCTTTGCCCAACCGCTGGGGGGCATCCAGGCGCTGGTTTCGATTGAGATCACCGAAAACATGGCTATCTATATGCGCGTGGCCCTGTTGAGCGGCATCCTGCTGGGGATGCCGGTGGTGGTCTACCAGCTGATCGCCTTTCTGCTGCCCGGGCTGAAGCGGCGTGAGCGGGTCTGGCTGCTGGTGGGCGTTCCGGCGGCCACGCTGCTGTTCGCAACCGGGGTGGCGTTTGCCTGGTTTGTGCTGATCCCCACCGCCATCCCGTTCCTGGTCAATTTCCTGGGTACCACCACCCAGGTGCGCCCGTCGAATTACTTCGAATTTATCACCCAGCTGATGTTCTGGATCGGAGTGTTTTTCCAGATGCCGCTGGCGGCTTTCTTGCTGGCCCGGTTGAAGTTCATCACCGCCCGCCAACTGCTCAACGGCTGGCGTTATGCGCTGGTGATCATCGCCATTGTGGCAGCCGGGGTGACCCCCACCGCCGACCCGGTCAATATGGGCCTGGTGATGGCGCCGCTGGTGGTGCTGTATGCGATCAGCATTGTGCTGGCCGCGGCTGCAGGCAGGAGTTAACGAAGCATGGAAATATTTGGCTACGGCGGTGCCGAGGTCCTGGTGATCCTGCTGCTGGCGGGTGTGGTGCTTGGCCCGGAACGCATGGTGCGCTCTGCGCGCGAACTGGGCAAGCTGGTGCGCAATGTCAAGGCCTACTTCGGCGCGCTGAACGATGAACTGAAAGCCGAACTGGACATCCTGGATGACTTAAAGGACGTCAAGAAGAAGCTGTAGGCGCCTGGTAATTTCCGGGCCAGACCTGGTTCAGGCTGCCGCTCTCCCAGCACTCCAAAAACAGCTGCACCACCTGCGGGTCGAAATGCGAGCCGCGGTTGGCGCGGCTGTACGCGATGGCTTCGTCTTCCGACCAGGCCGGGCGGTAAGAGCGGGCAGAGCGCAGCGCGTCCCATACATCCACCAGGGCAAAGAGCCGGGCAGCGAAGGGGATCTGCTCGCCTTTTACCCCCTGCGGGTAACCCGTACCGTCCCAGCGCTCGTGGTGACAGTAGGGGATATCCACCGTTTTGCGCAAGTAGGGGATGCGGTCAAGCCATTGGCGGGCATACACCGGGTGCATGCGGATGATCACCCAATCTTCGTCGGACAGGCGGGTTGGCTTGAGCAGCACAGCATCCGGGATGCCCAATTTTCCGATATCATGCAGCAGCGCGCCGCGCCGGATGTGCAGCATATCCTCGTCGGGAACACCGGCGGCTCTGGCCAGGTGCAGCGTCAGCTCGACCACCCGGCGCGAATGCCCCTCGGTCTCCCGGTCGCGCAGGTCCAGCGCGTCCACCCAGCCTTCCAGGGTGGCTTCGTGCGTCTGGCGCAGCTCTTCATACATCTGCTCCAGGCGGAGGTGTTCTTCGCGCAGCTTGCGGTAGCGGTTCAGGCGGGTGATGGTGCGCAGCCGAGCGCGTAGCTCCCAGCGGTCAAAGGGTTTGGAGATGAAATCATCGGCGCCCGATTGGATCCCGTCCAGGCGTGCCGCCCGGTCATCCAGGGCAGTGACCATGATCACCGGGACGTCGGCCAGGTTGGGGTCGGCGCGCAGGCGGCGGCAGACTTCATACCCGTTCATCACCGGCATCATCACGTCCAGCAGGATGACGTCCGGTTTCAAGCTGGCGGCCATCTCGAGCGCTTCGTGGCCATTCTTGGCGAAGGAAAGCTGGTAGCCTTCCGGCTCCAACGCATCGCTCAACACATCCCGGCCCAGCTGGCTGTCGTCGACGATCAGGATTGAGCTTGTCAGGTTTTGCATCTGGTGCGGCCTCCTATGGCAGCAGGCTATGGATGGTGTCGAGCAGTTTTTTCAAACCGACCGGTTTGGTCATATAGGCGTTCACGCCGGCCTGGATGCAGCGCTCTTCATCGCCGGGCATCGCCAGGGCGGTGATGGCGATGATCGGTGTGCGGGCGAAGCGCGGCATCTGGCGCAGCAGGCGCGTGGCCTCCAGGCCGTTCATCTCTGGCATCTGGATGTCCATCAGCACCAGGTCGGGGAGCGTCTCAAGCGCTTTTTCCAGGGCTTCCCGCCCGCTGCGAGCGAAGGCCACCTGGCAGCCGATATCTTCCAGATACCCGCCCAGCGCATCGATGTTGGCCTGGTTGTCTTCAGCCAGCAGGATCTTCAGCGGCGAGCGGCGGGCGGCCCGGGCGTCGCCTGGCTGCGCGCCGGCGGTTTCGCCCAACCGGGAAGGCAGCGGTGCACGCCAGGCACCGGGCGGCAGCATATCGCCTTCGGCTGAGTTGGGGTTGACGATCGGCAGAATGAATGCAAAGCGGCTGCCCTGGCCCGGTTCGCTTTGCACCGCTACGCTGCCGCCGTGCAGTTCCACCAGGCGCAGCACCAGGGCCAGGCCCAGCCCGGTGCCCTCGTGACTGCGCTCCAGCCCGGAATCCAGCTGGGTGAAGGGGGTGAACAGGCGTTGAAGGTCTGCCGCCGAGATGCCCACACCGGTGTCGGAGATGGTGAAGCGCAGCGCCTCCTGCTCGGGCAGGCTGTCGACCGACAGCTGCACCTTCCCGCCTGGCAGAGTGAACTTGATCGCATTGCTCAGCAGGTTAACCAGGATCTGGCGCAGCCGTTTTGGGTCGGTTTGCAGCTGGGCGTTAGGGTTGTCAATGTTCAGATGCAGCTCCAGCCGGCCGGCGGCGGCCGCATCGCGCACCATCCGCAGGCTGGCTTCGCAGGCATCAACGGCCGCCACCCACTGATACGCCATCTCTAATCGGCCGGCTTCAATGCGGGCGATATCGAGCATGTCGTTAATTAATTCGAGCAGGTGCCGCCCGCTGGCTTCGATGGTATGCAGTGAGGCCTGCTGGCGCTCGTTCAGCGGACCGCGGGCCTGTTCCAGCAGCCCCTCGCTCAGCGCCAGGATAGCGTTTAGCGGCGTGCGCAGTTCGTGGCTCATATTGGCCAGGAAATCGCTCTTGGCCCGGTTGGCCGAATTGGCCTGCAGGGCCAGCTGCCGGGCGTGTTCGGCGGCATTTGCCAGCGCCGCCTCGGCTGCACGGCGCTGCCGGTTCGAGATCGCCAGCGCCACCTGTTCGGCCAGCTGGCAGGCGAAGGCGACCTCGTTCTCGTCCCAGGGGTGGACGGTTTCAATCTGTTCGAAACTCACCATCCCGGCCGGCTGCCCGCCCATGCGGATGACCG
>JBJSYW010000200.1:0-6450 GCA_046089985.1 Chloroflexota bacterium | reverse complement strand
ATACTGAGTGCGGGCGGCTTCGTCACCCATCAGGATCATTGGCACTCCCTGGCTGAGCAGCAGGATCGCGGCGGCATTCTTCATCTGCCGGCGGCGCAGGGCGTTGACCGCCGGGTCTTCGCTCGGTCCTTCCCAGCCGCAGTTCCACGCGTGGTTGTCGTTGGCGCCGTCGCGGTTGTCTTCGCCGTTGGCCTCGTTGTGCTTGTCGTTGTACGAGACCAGATCATACAGGGTGAAGCCGTCGTGGGCGGTGATGAAGTTGATCGAAGCCGTCGGCCCACGCCCGGCGTACAGGTCGGGCGAGCCGGTCAGGCGCTGGGCGATGTCGCCGGTTAGCCCGGGGTCGCCCTTGATAAAGCGCCGCAGCCCGTCGCGGAACTTGCCGTTCCACTCCGCCCAGCGTCCGTAAGCCGGGAACGAGCCGACCTGATACAGGCCGCCGGCATCCCAGGCTTCGGCGATCAGCTTGCATTTAGCCAGCACCGGGTCGAAGGCCAGCGTCTCAAGCAGCGGCGGGTTCGCCAGCGGCGCGCCGCTGGGGTCGCGCCCCAGGATCGAGGCCAGGTCGAAGCGGAAGCCGTCGATGTGGTACTCGGCTGCCCAGTAGCGCAGGCAGTCCAGCACCATGTTACGCACCACCGGGTTGTTGCAGTTCAGCGTGTTGCCCGTGCCGCTGAAGTTGAAGTAGTAGCCTTCCGGGGTGAGCATGTAGTAGGTCTGGTTATCCAGCCCGCGGAACGAGATGTATGGACCCTGTTCGTTGCCCTCGGCGGTGTGGTTGAAGACCACATCCAGGATCACTTCGATCCCGCTGCGGTGCAGCTCTTTCACCAGCGCTTTCAACTCGTCCACTTGCATGCCCAGCTTGCCGGTGGCAGCGTAACCCGCCTTGGGGGCGAAGAAGCCCACCGTGCTGTAGCCCCAGTAGTTGTACAGCTGCTCGCCGTTGAAGACCTTGCCGTTCTCAAACTCGTCGAACTCATAGATTGGCATCAACTCCAGCGCGTTGATCCCCAGGTCTTTCAGGTAGGCGATCTTCTGCCGGATGCCGGCGAACGTCCCGGGGAACTTGACCCCCGAGCTGGGATGGGCGGTGAAGCTGCGCACGTGCGCTTCGTAGATCACCAGGTCTTCGAAGGGGATTTCCAGCGGGTGGTCGTCGCCCCAGTCAAAGTCGTCGAAGACCAGCCGGCTGCGGTGCTGAAATGGATCGTCCCAGTCGGGCGGCGCGCCCCACACATCCCGCCCGCCAATCGCCCGCGCGTACGGGTCCAACAGGATCCGGTCGTGGTCGAAGCGGTGGCCGCGCTGCGGGTCGAACGGGCCATCCATGCGATAGCCGTATTCGATCGTCTCGTAGGCCAGCCCAAACACCACCATCGACCAGACGTTGCCGATGCGGAACTCGTCTGGGAAGGGAATCTCGGCCAGCGGGGTCTTCTCGCCTTTGCAGAACAGCACCAGGGTGCAGCGCGTGGCGTGGCTGGAGTAGACCGAAAAGTTCACTCCGCCGGGCACAAAGCTGGCCCCGAAGGGGTAAGGCTTACCGGGCCGCAGCGAGTAGCCGGCGTGCTCGTGGGTGGGGTATGCGTCTACACGGTCCATGACGGTCCTTTCAAGCAAAGCGCGCCAGGCCCAGCTCCAGCGTTTCGAAGCAGGTGAAGAAATCCAGGAAGCCGGTCAGCGACATGGTGTCGGCCAGCTCTTCCGAAAGCCCCACCAGCGCAACTTTGCCGCCCTTGCCGTTGATCGTGCGGTACATCAGCAGCAGCATGCGCAGCCCGGCGCTGGACATATAGGCCACCTGGCTCATATCGAGCAGCATGCGCCCGCCAGGTTCCATCAACGGCAGGATCGCCGCCTGTGCTTCCGGGGCGGTAGCGCCATCCAGGTCGCCCTGAATGCTCACCACCCGGATGCCCTTCTCCATTCTGTTAGTTATGTTCATCCAATCGCTCCTTGCAGTATGAGGCTCAAACCGGGTCGATGCGCACCTTGACCTGCAGGCGCTCCTGGCTTTCAGGCAGCTTGACGGTCTGGGCCACCGGGTCGAAATTGCTGTACGGCTCGCCGTTGATCCACACCGCTCCCAGGCGGGTGGCGTTGGGCGGCAGGATGTCGGGCGCTACGCGCAGGATGTTGCGCCGGAAGCCGTTCGGCATCGGGTTGAAATACAGTTCCAGCGGCTGGCGGGTGATCAGCAGGTTGGTGTAGACCTGCGCCAGGTAGCACAGTTCGAACGAGTGGTAGCCGCTCATCGAGTGGCTGCCCTTCAGGCGCTCGGTGCCCATCAGGTAGGGGATGCCGTTCGCCAGCACGTTGAAGAACACCGCCCCGTCGTCGTGGTCCAGGAAGAAGGCGTTGTAGAAAGCCGCCGATTCCCGCGCAATGCGCCGGTACTCGCCGTCGCCCAGCACTCCGTTCAGGATCAGGTATGCCAGGATGCCCTGCTCTTGCTGCCACCAGGCTTTGCGGTCGTGGAAGGCGAAGCGGTTCCATTCCTGACCATCGCTGCGCATGCGCTCCATCACGTCGTACCAACCGCCGCGCTGCTGGTCGCTGCCTACTGCCGGCATCACCTCGGCGATCTTGCGCGCCAACGCTTCGTACTCCGGCTTGGCCTTCAACCCGAACATACGCATCAGGTTCCAGGCGATCTTCAAGTTGTGGCCCACCACGCCGCGGTTCTGCTGCCACATGTGGGTGCGGTCGGCCGACCAGTCTTCGTAGAACTTCTCCTGCACGAAAGGCGACTCTTCGTAGTTCGGGAAGTAGCGCGTGATCGTGTCGAAGGTGTACTCCAGCATGCGCGCGTAGCGGTCCTCGCCGGTCGCCAGGAACAGGTTGATCAGGTAGGCCGGGGCGTGATCGCCGACCGAGTTCCAGTTCTTCTTGCCCTTGTTGGCCCCCAGCGAACTGCTGCGCGGATCCAGGGTGATCGGGTCCAGGTGCGAGAAATAGCCGCCCTGGTCGCGGTCCAGGAAGAAGCGGTCGAACAGGTCGATGGTCAGTTCGGCGTCGTTCAGGATGCGCGGGTCGCCGGTGATGCGGTAGGTCTGGATCGGGCCCGCCAGGGCGTAGATCTGCTCGTAGGCCGGGATGGCGTCGAAGTCATCGCCAAACTCGGAGGCGAAGATCTTGATCTCCTTGCGGCCGCGCACATCGATGCCGTGGTACCAGTAGATGATCTTCTCGTCCGAGTCATAGAAGCGCATGTGCTCGCGTAGATACTCGGTGCCCTTCTCGGCGCCTTCCAGGTAGCGCTGGTCACCGGTGAGCATGTAGGCGGTAGCGAAGCCGTACACCAGGCGCGAGATGGTATCGGTCTCCTGGCGGTAGTTGTCCATCGGCTTCTCGCCGGTGACGCGGATGGTGGTGCGGTAGTTGTCGTAGTTGACCCCGCCGGTGGGGAACTGGGCGTTGAGGTAGAAATCGCCCAGCGAGCGGATCTGCTTGACCCACCAATCGGCGCGTTCGGGCACGAACTCGTCCACTTTCCGGCCGACGAACAGGATGAACTGGGCTTCGATGGTGACGCCGCCGCACTCGGGGTAGAAGATGCCATACACGTACAGGTAGCGCCCGGGGATGAGCATCTCGCGCATCGGGCCGGTTGAGTCCTGGTACGGATCTTCAAGATTGCGCACCAACTGCGCATAGGTGTTGGGTTTCAGCTTGACGGTGTATTCTTTGCCGCCGCTGGTGCGCAGGCCGAACGAATCGCTGTCGGCCGTGTAGGCCGTCACGTACCCGGCAATCGTATCGGAAAAGGTAAAGCCAATCTCGTTCACAGCTGCTCCTCCAAAGGAACGCCCGCTTCTTCGCTCGCCTGATGCACCGCGTGGTGGTGGCGCCGGTCGAAGTGGCTGGGCAGGATATAGTAGACCGCGGTCAGGGCGAAGACCAGCTCTGCCCCGATGATACTGAACAGCGACACCCCGATCGCCGCCAGGTAGAACAGCGGGGCGGTCAGGATGCGCCGGTGGACGTAGCGGATGAACTCCGGCTCCATCGTCGGACTGACCAAATGGTGGCGGCGCGTGGCGTACCACCAGATCAGGTCCAGCGACAGCCCGGCGGCGATCAGCGCCGAGGCGTAAACCACCACCGCCAACTGCTGTTCGCGATAACGGATCAGCAGCCCGGTGGGGAACGGCATCGACGCCACGCACAGCAGGAACAGGATCGTCAGCCACAGCAAGACCCGGTCATGCCGGCGCACGTGGTGCATCAGGTTGTGATGCCCCACCCAATAGATGCCCATCACCGCAAAACTCACCACGTGCCCGGCGAACTTGTGCATCATCGCCAGCAGCGCCGGGCCAAGCTGCGCCCCAGCCAGCTCAGGTGAGATCTCCGGGATTTTGATCTCCAGCACCAGCAGCGTGATCACGATGGCGAAGACCCCATCGCAAAAGGCGTTGATGCGCTCGTTGCCGGCGGCAGAAGCGTGCAGCCGCGCCGCGTGCTCCCGATGATGGGCGTGCTCGTTTTTCTGGAGGGGCGCGGCGTGCAGGGTTGTCATCCGGTGGCCTCAGGCGTCCAGCGCCGGCGGCTGCGCCTCGTCGACGAAGCCCTGCGAGATCTCGACGATGTTGCCTTCCGGGTCTTCGACCCACACCGTGCGCCAGCCGGGGATAAAGGCGTCGAAGCTGAACGGGCCCAGAGTGACCCTGGCAGCTTCGCCCAGTTCGGCCAGCTTGGCATCCACGTCATCCACCATGAAGGCGATGTGGCGCCATTCCGGATACCATGGACCGTCGCCGCCGGCGCGCGGCGCCGGGCGGCTTTCCTTGCACTGGAACAGCTCCAGGTAGGCCGGGCCGTTTTTCAGGAACACAATCTGCGTGCCGTCGCCCAACGGGATGACCCGGGCGCGCTCAAAGCCGAAGTAGCGGCTGTAATACCGCTCTACCACCAGCGGGTCCTGGCAGGCAATCGCCATGTGATGAAATACTTGCGCCATACGTCCTCCAACCTACCCAATGCAGTCGATAATCTGGCGGGCGAACTGGTGGCAGTGCCCGCCGGTGCGCCCGGTCACCAGGTCGCCATCCACCACCACATCCTGGTCGGTGTAAATGGCGCCCATGTTGACCGCGTCGCCGTACAGGTTGTTATGCACCACCACCCGCCGGCCGCGCACCAGTTCCGGTGCGGTCGAAACCAACCACATCCCGTGGCATATGATGCCTTTGATGATCCCCGGCTCGGCAAAGGCGCGCTTGATGAACTGCGTCGCCGGCGCCAGCCGGCTGACATCCTCGGTGTAGCGCAGCCGATCTGAAACCATCCCCGACGGCACGATGATGGCCGAGTAGCTGCGCAGCTGCTCGTCGCTCATGTCCTCGAAGCTGCGATCGCAGAAGAAGGGTGCTTTGTATTCGTGACCGTAGAAGGTCAGCGAGGACTGGCCCCACAGGCGGCTCAAGAAGTGCAGCTCCAGGCCTTCCTCGGGGAAGCGGTGCTCGTAGTAGAAAATCTCTTTTTCGTAGTAATCGCCTTCGATCAGGACGGCGATCTTCTTGCCTGATAATCTCATCGAATGGCCCTTCCTATGACAGGGAACCGTCGGGGTACTGCACCATGCCGGCGAAATGGATGGCGATCTTGCCATCCCGCAGCACCCAGCTGTCGGCGAAGCGCATATCGGCCGCGCCGTCTTTGGTGGTCATGCGGATCTGCTCGGTGATCATCAGCGTCTGCGGGTCTTCGGTCTCGCCCCAGAAGACGATATCGGTCTCCAGGCCGTCGATGCCCAGGATGCCGTTCATGTGCTCGCGCAGCTGTTCCTTGCCCTTGTAGATGATCGGCTTCTTCATGAAGCTGCTGATCAACAGGCAGTCGTCGGTGTACTGGTCGAGCAGGGCCTCGATGTTCTTATCCAGGATGAACTGGATATGCTCGCGGTACATGCGGCCCAGCGCGGTATCGGGTACGTTTTTCATCGGATCTCCTCCGTTGGTCTCAGTCGAAATGTCTTATGCGCCCAGGATAAAGCCGGCGGCACGTTCGCCGATCATGAAGCACGGCGCTACGGTGTTGCCGCTGGTGACGGTGGGCATCACCGATGCGTCGGCCACGCGCAGCCCTTCCACGCCGTAGACCTTCAACTGTGGGTCGACCACAGCCAGCGCGTCCTGGCCGATCTTGCAGGTGCCTGCCGGGTGCCACAGGGTGGAACTCTGCGAGCGGATGTAGCCTTCCAGGTCGGCGTCGGGGCCGGGGGCCAGTTCGGCGGCGTTCATCTCAGCGAAGGCCGGGGTGCAGGCCATCTCGCGGATGACGCGCACCACTTCCTTGAACGCCTGGACGTCGGCCGGCTGGCGCAGGTAGTTGGGGTTGATCACCGGGTTGTCGGCCGGGTCTGCCGAGCGCAGCGTGACACTGCCAATGCTGAACGGTTGGACCAGGATCGGCAGGAAGATGCAAGCCGGGACGGGGATGTTC
>JBJSYW010000199.1:0-6433 GCA_046089985.1 Chloroflexota bacterium | reverse complement strand
CTGCGGATCGAGGCGGGCGGGCAGACCGGCGGACTGCAGCAGGCCGGCGATGCGCCCGGCCAACTCCGGGCTGCCGGGGGCGGGATAGGTGATCTGGTAGGCCGCCTCGGGGAAGCCGTAATAGTCATAGAACATGGGGGGATGGGCGGCGCCGGTCAGAGTGGGCACGGGCTCTTCCCAGTGGGCGCTGATGACGAGGATCGCCTGCGGGCGGCGCAGGCGCTCTGGCAGGCAGGTCATGAAGTCGATCATGGCCTGGTGGCTGGCGTCGCCCAGGATCGGCAGCGGGCCGCCGCCATGTGAGAAATAGACAATCTGAGCGCGGGGGGTATCGGGATTGGTCGTCATACAGTCGATTGTAGCCCAGTGCGGGCCGGCGTCAAGCCCGGCTTTTCAGCCGGCGAGCGCAGCGGCGAGCAGCCGGGCGTTGAAAATACACAGCCTTAAGTAGGTACTTTCCCTCTAACGCATCTGCAGGGCAGTATTCTATACTGTTTTAAGGAATATCTTAACCCCTCAACCTGTTCAATAAAAAACAAAGGAGCAATCCCATGCGAGCCTTTTCAGCGCTGCCCAGGGTGGTAATTCTTCTAGGCTTGATTGGCAGCAGTTGGACTCCGGGAACCGCGCGGGCCGCCGGGTCGACCAACCAGCCGGCCGCGCCGGTGGTTTGGCAGGTGCCGGGTGATGCCGGCACAATCCAGGAAGCGATCCGGCTGGCGGCAGCCGGGGATGAGATCCAGGTGCAAAGCGGGACATATAACGAGACCCTGGTGATCACCAAAACGCTGACCCTGAGCGGCGGATGGGATGGCGCCTTCAGCCAGCAGACCACCGAACCCAGCATAGTAGATGCAACCCAGAATGGGCGAGCGCTGACCGTTTATGCGCAGGATGGGACGCCGGACGTAGCGATTGACCTGTTCAGCTTTACTAACGGCGACGCCAGCGGGTTGGGCGGGGTGATCACGCCGACGCTGCGGTTGGAGCAAAAGCCGGCGGCGCGGCCGGCGGTGGCCCAGGCGGGGCCGGGCGGCGCAGACAGTGCAGAGAAGGCGCAGGCGCTGCGTGCCCGGTTGGTGGAACTGGCTGGACGCGGCGCTTACCCGGGCGGATCCGAGATGCTGAAACAGGCGCTTGGTATGCTGGATGGGTACGCAGCCGCGCAGCGGCTCACAGAAACGCCGGAGGCGCTGCCAGAGCCGGCAACGCAGCAAGATCCACCGGCGGATGAGATCGACTGCGGCGGCGGGATTTATCTGAAGGGGGCGCAGTTGAAGCTGCGCGATGTGCGAGTGTACCGGAATACAGCCAGCCGCAGCGGCACGGGGGCAGGCGGCGGCGTGTGCGCGGTGGAGACGCCGGCCGGCGGGCTGGACTGGAAAAGCGTGATCATTTCGCGCAACCTGGCCGGCCAGAACGGGCAGGGCTTCGGCGGCGGGCTGTTCCTGAACGGCGGCGAAACGCCGGGGGTGCTGAGCCTGGATAACGGCTCGCTGACCGGCAACGTGGCGTCCCAGGCGGCAAACGGCTACGGCGGCGGGGCGTTCATCCAGGCTGCGCCGGGGACAAACCTGAAGCTGGTGGTTTTCAGCGAGAACACCGCCACCAAAGGCGGGCTAACCGGGCTGGGCGGCGGGTTGATGCTGATCCAGAGCGCGGGGGTGACGTTGAACGGGGCGGCCTTCGAGGTGAACAAAGCCAACGCCAACCAGTGGGTGGTGGACCCGACCCTGGACTGGCTGACCGGGCTGGGCGGCGGGTTGTATGCCCGCGAAACCGCCGGCCTGACCATCACCAGCCCACAGGAGGCCCGGACAACGCTGGCGGGGAATATCGGGGCGCTGAAAGGGCTGGGACGCGGCGGCGGGCTGTACGTGGAGAACTCAGAGAACGTGGTGCTGGAAAACAGCCGGCTGCTGAGCAACTATGCCACGCTGCAGGCCACCGGCGTGGGCGAATTTGTGGGTGGGGGCGGGGCGTATTTTATCGGCGCGAACAACCTGCAGGTGCGCGAGAATAACTTCAGCCACAACATCACCGGGATGCTCAACCTGGAAGATTTTGAACTCTCTGGCGGCGGCTTGAACGTGGTGGGGTCGCAGCACGTCAACGTGCATGGCAACACCTTCAGACAGAACAGCGCCGGGACTTCGGCGGTGGGAGGGAACACATCCGGCGGCGGAGCGGCGATCGAAGGCAGTGATTTTATAACCGTGACGCTGAACCTGTTCGAAGACAACCTGGCTGAGATGGGCTTTTCGGGCGGGATGGCAGGCGGGCTGTATGTAAAATCGGGCAGCGATGTGCAGGTGACCGGCAACACCTTCCGGCGCAACCGGGCCGGGGATGGGGCGGGGATCGGCGGTGGGCTGACCATCGAAGGCGGCACCACCGGGTTGGCTGGGCTTGACGACTTCTTCGGACCGGGCGGGCCGGTGGCGCCGCTGTGCGAGCGGATCGTAATCAGCGGGAACCGTTTTGAAGGCAACCAGGCCGGTCTGGTGCTGAAGAGCGAGGAGATCCTGTTGGGCGGGGCGGTGGCGCTGGCGCGGGTCAACGGGCTGGAGATGGTGAACAACATCGTCACCGGCGGGGCAGCGGCCTCGGGGGGTGGGCTGGCGCTGATCGGCTGGGATATTGAGAAAACCTCCCACGGTGAGCTTCTGCCAACCCGGCTGATCAACAACACGGTGGTGAACAACCAGGGCGAAAACGGGATCCAGATGGAAATGTGGATGACGCCGGTGACGCTGATCAACAACATCATCAGCCATCACATGGTGGGAATACACCTGGGGACGAACCCGAAGCTGGGTGGGATGGCAGTGGAGGCGCGCTACACGCTGTATAACGAAAACGGCAGCAACCACGTGGTAGACATCGACAGCGTACTGACCGAAACGGTGGTGATCACGGGGCCGGTGCAGTTTGTGGACCCATGGATGGGCGACTTCCACCTGCAGAGCAGTTCGGCGGCGGTGGACGCCGGCGACCCAAGCGGTGTGCCCCCGGCGCCGCCGGTGGACTTTGACGGGAAGCCGCGCCCGTTCGGCCCGGCGGTGGATGTGGGGGCCTACGAATGGCGAGGGGTGAAGATCTTCCTGCCGCTGGTGCAAAACATGGTCTGCCCGGACTACTCCGGCTGGATGGTAGGCGCAGTGCAAAACGGATACGGGGTGATCCTGCACACAGAGAACGGCGGGTGCAGTTGGGAGCGGCAGGGCAGCGCAGCAGTGGTGGGCAATACCGAGCTGTTCGGAATCTATGCAGCCGATGCGCAGCATGCATGGGTCACCGGGAACAACCGGGTGCTTCTGCACACCACAGACGGGGGCCAGACCTGGCAGCAGCAGCGCCTGCCGGACGGGCTGCCAGACAGTTTGATCCTGGGGTTCATCACAGGGATAGGCAATGAGCTGTGGGTGGAGGGCAACGGTAATAACACGCCCGCCTATATCCTGCACACGACGGACAGGGGAGAGCATTGGGTGATCCAACGGATCTTCAACGGAATGATGCCGGGCGGGCTGTCGGGGCTGACGGTCAGCGACAGCAACCACTTGTGGGCCAGCGGCGGCGATTCGGCCAGCGTGAGGCCCTGGCAGCGGAGTGCGCCGCAGGAGGGCACGCAGGGGAAGATTTTCGGCACGCAAAACGGTGGCGTCCAATGGGTGCAGCAGTTGGGCCCGGATCGGGTGGATGAAATGCCGATCGCCATCCACGCCGCTTCAAATTCGGTGGTGTGGATGGTTGGCAAAAATAACATGATCTTCCGCACGCTGAACGGCGGGCAGACCTGGGAGCGGATCCCAAACGAACTGTGCCCGGCTAACGATGTCAACCGGGTATATGCCGACAGCGAGAACCGGGTATGGATTGCCGGAGATGGCAGCTGCCTGTGGCACAGCGATAACGCGACCGCGCCGTTGGAGGCGATCCAATGGCACCAGCACTATGCCAGCCCAACTCTGCTGTACCTGTGGATGATGGGGATCCAATTCGCCGGGCGCTACGGTGAACCCAACCTCGGCTGGGCGACAAACCTAATGGAAGGATCGCATGAAGTGGGGCACCTGTTCCGCACGTTGGACGGCGGGCAGACCTGGCAAGACATGCCGCTGCCGGCGAACACCGGTTTCTGGAACCTGGCGTTTGTCCCAAACCGGCGCTGAGCAGCGCCGCGCCGGCACGCCGGCGATCACCATCAATAAAATATGCGGAAGGAGGACACAATGAACGTAAACCCTGGCCCAATCTCACTCTACCGGCGGCGGCGGGGACGCATGCTGGCGCTGCTGGCAGTGCTGGTGGCCTGCGCCGGGTTCGTGGGAGTGGAGCACGGCTTTTCAAGCTCACAGTTCACAGACATCAGCGTGAACAGCACATCCGGCGGCACCGGTGGGCCGGAGTGCAAGCTGCGAGATGCGATCACAGCCGCCAACAGCGGGACAACCACCGGCGGATGCACAGTGAGCGGCCCGGAGCCTTACCGGGTGGTGTTCTCAATCATCGACCCAATCGAGTTGACCGTGGTGGATAACACCACCTCAAACGGGGACAACGGGCTGCCGCTGATCACCGGGGAAATCACGATCCTGGGCCAGGGCAATACTATCCTGCGCAGCAGCAAGGCCGGCACACCAGCCTTCCGGCTGCTGGAGGTGGACGACGGCGCAGCCCTGACCGTGGAGAACCTGCACCTGGAGAACGGCGCTCAACCGCAAAAGCAGGGTGGGGGAATCTACAACGCCGGCAGCCTGTACTTGCGGCAGAGTCACGTGAGCTTCAGCCAGGCGGAGAAGGGTGGAGCGATCCTGAACGCGGGGCTGCTGACGATGACGGTCACCACGCTGTATCACAACCAGGGCGCCAGCCAGGGCGGAGCGATCCAGAATATGGGCGATCTGGTCGCCGGCAGCTGCCTGATCGGTTACAACGTGGGCGGCTGCGGCGGAGCGATCAACTCAAGCGTGGGAACCACGCTGTCGATCACGCACAGCACGCTGACCGGCAATACGGCGTACATATGAGGCGGCGGAGCCATTGAAAGCGGCGGGTCCGCTTACCTTGCATATAACGAATTTATCGGCAACGAAGCCGGCGACGGCGCAGCGGTCACCTTCTACGACGCCAAGGGGCGCGGGAGAGTGGAAAACAGCCTGTTCCTGAGCAACAACGTCTACCGGGTGGGCTGGTCAAACGGCGGCGGGGGTGGGATCGCAGTATTCGACGCGCAGGTGAAGGTGACCAACACCACCTTCTATGGGAACACATCATTTAAGAACGGTGGGGCGATCGCCATCTCGGGTTCGGCCGAGAGTACCGGCGCGATCACGCTGACCAACGTGACGATCGCCGGAGGGGTGGCGGGATCGCCGGGGTCGGCGATTGCGGGCAGCCTGCCGGTGATCCTGCGCAACACGATCATCAGCAACAACAGCGGGGCGGCGTGTGATGCAGCCGGTCACCTGGTGGACGGCGGCGGGAACCTGCATTGGCCGGCGAACGATACTTCGTGCGTGGGGATGGCAGGAGATCCAAAACTGCAGTCGGTAGAATATAACGGGAACTACGAGTATGTGCGGACAATGGCGCTGGGCGCGGGGAGCGCGGCGCTGAACCTGGGGCTGGCGTACTGCCCGGCGGCCGATCAGCGGGGACTGCGGCGCTGGCTGGCGCCGGCGGTGTGCGACGCAGGGGCCTACGAGCAGCGGCTGGCGCGGTGGATGCCGGTGATATTGAACGGGACAGAACAGTAAGCGTTGGGGCCGGCCACACAGCCGGCCCCAACCGTTACAAGCGCTAGCTGCGGATCTTGGCGCCCAGGTCTTTTTCAATGGCGCGGATGATACGCTGGCGGATTTTCGCCGCCTCTTCATCGGTGAGGGTCTTGTCGGAGGACTGGTAAGACAGGCTGTACGCCAGGCTCTTTTTGCCGGCGCCAATCTGGCCGCCGCGGAAGAGGTCGAACAGGCGGACGCCGACCAGGGCCTTCCCACCGGCCTGGCGGATGACCGCTTCGACGCGCTCGGCGGGCAGGTCTTCGTCAACGATGACCGCCAGGTCTTCCAGAACCGGCGGGTAAGCCGGGGTGGACTGAACCGGGTAGCGCGACGGCGCGCAGGCCATAATCGCCGGCAGATCCAGGTCGGCGGCGAGCAGGGCGGAGGCGGGCAGTTCGTAGTGCTCGCGGACGAGCGGGTGCAGCTCACCCATCACACCCAGGGCGGTGTCGCCCGAGAACAGGCGGGCGCACTTGCCGGGGTGGAAGGTGGGGTGCTCGGCCGGCTCGGTGCGCAGGTCGGGCAGGTGCAGCGCTTCGAAGAGAGCAAAAAGCAGGCCCTTCAGATCGAAGAAATCCATGCCGGCCGAGTCATAGCCCTGCCAGGCGGGTAGTTCGCGTGGACCGCACATCGCCAGGGCCAGGCGG
>JBJSYW010000198.1:0-2728 GCA_046089985.1 Chloroflexota bacterium | reverse complement strand
CGCAGATGTGGCCGATGTCGCCGGCGCAGCCGATCGAGCCGCGGTGGATCTTGCCGTTCGAGACGATCCCGCAGCCGATGCCGGTGCCGATCTTGATAAAGAGGAAGTGCTCCAGCCCCTGCCCGTCGCCGGCGCGCTGCTCGCCCAGGGCCATGATATTGACGTCGTTGTCAATCACCACGTAGGCGGAAGGGAAGGTGCGCTGAAAAAAATCGCGGATGGGGAAGTTCTCCCAATCGGGCATCAGCGGTGGAGCCACCAGCACGCCGCGGGCAAAATCGACCGGGCCGGGCACGCCCACCCCGATGCCCAGCACCTGCTCCGGGCGGCAGCCCTGGCGGCTGGTCAGCTGCAGCACCAGTTCACTGCAGCGCTGCATAAACTCATCCGGTGGAGTGCGTACATCGGCGCTATCCGAGCCGCGCTGGATGATGTTGCCGGAGATGTCGGTCAGCACGGCGTCGATCGAGGTAGCGCCGATATCCAGCCCCACCAGGTAGCCCAGCCGGTCGTTGATGCGCAGCAGGCGCGGGCGCCGCCCACCCTGCGAAACGCCTTCGCCGACTTCCACCAGGTAGCCCTTCTCCACCAGGCTGCGCGTCTCTTGCGAGGTCTTGGCCTTTGACCACCCGGTGATGTAGGATATTTCGGTGCGGGAGATCTGCCCCTGGCGGCGCAGCGCTCGGATAATCTCAGCCTGGGCGGCATGCAGAACGATCGGTGCATGCAGCGCCGGCGGTTGATGCGCATCAGTATTCCCAAAGGCAGCCATTGTATTGATTATATATAAATGGCTTTGTAAATGCAATAGCCGGCTTCCGTTTGAAAATTAAGAACTTTGTTTAATTGGTAAACGAAGTCCTGGCGATGCAGCCGGGCGATTTTATCCATTTTTACTGGACAGGATCTTGCGGCGGCGGTAAAGTGCTACTATGCGCGCCTGGTTTTCTAACCTGCTGACCCCGCCGCGGTTGAGCGACGATGACGAGATCAACCGCCGGGCGCGAGTGCTGTACGTCTTCGGCCAAATCTCGCTGCTCTTCCTTAGCCTGGTGGTGTTAGGCGACTTGCTGGGCGGGCGCACGCCGCCGCTCACCATCCTGCTCGACCTGCTGATGATGGGCAACAGCGTGATGCTGTTAATTTGGATCCGGCGCGGCTGGCTGAACCTGGCGGGGTGGTGGTTATTCGTCTCTGGCCTGCTGTTGGCCACCGTTGGGGTAGGAAGCGTCGGCACGATTCGTGCCCCTGGCGCAGCCAGCTACGTGCTGCTGGTGGTTTGCGCCGGGTTGGTGATGGGCCGGCGCGGGATGGTGCTGATGACCCTGGGCAGCTCGCTGGCGATCCTGGTGCTGGCGCTGGCCGAACGCAGCGGGCTGCTGCCCCCGCCGGACTTCACGGTTACGATCACACAGTGGATCACCTACACCCTCCTGTTCGCCCTGACGGGTGTGCTGGCCCAGTCGGCTTACCAGTCGATCCAGGCGTCGCTGGCCCAGGCCCGCGATGCGCTGCAGTTTAACCAGACCATCCTGCACGCCGCCACGGTAGGCATCATTACTTTCAAAGCCTCGGGAGAATGTATCTCGGTAAACCAGGCTGCCGAGCAGATCCTCGGGCTGCCGGCGGCGGTGCTGCTCAAGGACGATTATCACCAGCTTGAGAGCTGGCGCAGTTCCGGGTTGTACGATGCGGCGCAGCGGCTGCTGGCAGGCGAGCCGCCCCAGCCGGCGGTGCTGAAGCCAATAACCACCCGCAATGGGCGGCAGTTGTGGCTGAAATCCAGTATTTCGCCGTTCAACTGGGCTGGGGATCCGCACCTGCTGCTGATCTTCGAGGATGAGACCGAGCGCCACCAGGCCGAAATGGCGCTGCGAGATGCGCATGACGGGTTGGAGCAGCGCGTCCAGCAGCGCACGGCCGAGCTGCAGGAAGCCAACCGGGCCCTGGGACTGGCGCTGGGCTCGCGGGACGAGTTCCTGGCGGCAGTCAGCCATGAGCTGCGCACCCCGCTGACCGGTATCCTGGGAATGGCGGAAGTGCTGCAGTTTGCCTCCTTCGGCGCGCTGAGTGAAAAGCAGCTGCACGCGGTGCAGATGATCGAGACCAGCGGCCGCCGGCTGCACAACCTGATCGACAATGTGCTGGATTTCTCCCAGCTGCAGTCCGGCTGTCTCGACCTGTATCGCCAGCCGGTTGACCTGCGCCAGGCCTGCCAGGCGGCGCTGGATGCGATCCAGCCGCAGGCGGCTGAGAAGAAGCAGTTGCTGCGCTTCAGCTTTGCGCCTCAGCAGGTGCGCCTTCAGCTTGACCCGCTGCGGTTCCACCAGGTACTGATCAACCTGTTGGATAACGCGGTCAAGTTCACCCCACCGGGCGGGCAGGTCGAGCTGTCGGTGACCGGCGAGCCGGCCGAAGCGCCGGCTGAAGCGGCTGCGGCGCCGGGCGCATTCGCCGGACCGGAGATACCTGCACCGCGCGTGCGCATCCGCGTGCATGACAGCGGCATCGGTATCCCGGCGCAGGATCTGCCGCGCCTGTTCAGCCCGTTCGTCCAGCTGGATGGCCGGCTGGCGCGCCAATTCAACGGCGCCGGCCTGGGGCTGGCGCTGGTCAAGGCGCTGGTGCTGCTGCATGGCGGCAGCGTGGACGCTGAATCCGTCCCCGGTCAGGGCAGCTGCTTCACGATTACCTTTCCCTGGCCCGCGGAGTAATTCCTGATCGCCGC
>JBJSYW010000197.1:0-3867 GCA_046089985.1 Chloroflexota bacterium | reverse complement strand
TGCTGGTGACCGACCTGGAGGCGCTGCACCCGTACCTGCGCATCGGGGCTATCGAAGGCCAGTTGTATGGCAAGTTCTACGTGCCGACGGTGTTCTTCTACCCGGGAGAGCGCACCGGCAAGACCCGCTTGAAATTCCTGGGGTTCTACGAAGAAGACGGCAATTATCGTTCAGTACACGTGGGGGGATAGAAACGCCCCGGCAGGCCGGACCTGGAGTGGCTGAGCAGCGTTGTAGAGGACGTCGTTATGCAGATCAAAGAATTATTCGACAGCTCAAAAGATATTTACCGCAGCATTGAAAAGGTCATCACCTATAACGCATCGCAAGAAGCGCGCTTGAAGGCGGAGATCAGTGAATACGTGGTCACCGAGAACATCGAGGCGCAGTTCGAGAGCCTGCTGGGCAAGATGCAGTTGGCCATGCAGACCGGTGGGGAGAACGAGGTGGGGGTGTGGGTCTCGGGCTTCTATGGCTCGGGCAAATCCTCCTTCACCAAGTACCTGGGCCTGGCGATGGATGAGCGGGTGACGGTGGATGGCAACCGCTTCCTGCGCTGGCTGGCCGACCGGATGAGCCGGGCGCAGACCCGGGCCCTGCTGAACACCGTGGCGCGCAGCTTCCCGGCGGCGGTGGTGCTGCTGGACCTGGCCAGCGAGATGCTGGCCGGCGCCACCCAGGAAGAAGTCTCGACGGTGCTGTATTACAAGGTGCTGCAGTGGGCGGGGTACTCGCGCAACCTGAAAGTGGCGGCGTTCGAGCGCCGGCTGAAGCGGGATGAACGTTATGAGCAGTTCACCGCCCGCATCCAGAGCGAGCTGGGCGTGGACTGGGGCAGCGTGCAGAACGACCCGCTGGTGATCGACAGCCTGATCCCGGAGATCGCCCACGAGCTGTATCCCGAGCTGTTCCGCAGCGCGGCGGCCTTCAGCACCGAGACGGCCGACTTCGTGCGCTTTGAGAACGAGCGGGTGAAGGAGATGATCGACATCGTGCGCGAGGCCAGCGGCAAGGAGTACATCCTGTTCGTCGTCGACGAGGTGGGGCAGTACGTGGCCTCGCGGCCCAACCTGATCCTGAACCTGGATGGGCTGGCCAAGAACCTGAAGAGCATCGGCGGGGGCAAGGCGTGGATCATCGCCACCGCCCAGCAGCGGCTGATGGAAGACGACCCGCGCGCCTCGCTGAACTCACCGGAGCTGTACAAGCTGAAGGACCGCTTCCCGATCAGCATCGACCTGGAATCGAGCGATATCCGCGAGATCTGCTACAAGCGCCTGTTGGGCAAATCCGCGCCGGGCGAGGCCACGCTGGGGCAGTGGTTCGACCAGTACGGCCAGGCGCTGCGCTATAACACCCGGCTGCAGGACGCACGCTATTACGACGCCGATTTCGACAAGCGCACCTTCACCAACCTGTACCCCTTCCTGCCGGCGCACTTTGATATCCTGCTGCACCTGCTGGGAGCGCTGGCGCGCTCGACCGGCGGGATCGGGCTGCGCTCGGCCATCAAGGTGATCCAGGATATCCTCATCGAAGGACCGGCCGGGCAGGCCCCGGTGGCCAACCGCCCGCTGGGCTGGCTGGCCACCACGGTGACGCTGTATGACGCGCTGGAGAAGGACATCCGCCGGGCGGCCGAACCGGTCCACAAGGGTGTGGCCAAGGCGCAGATCCGCTTCGACGGATCCCCGCTGCACATCGAGATCGCCAAGACGGTGGCGGTGCTGCAGATCCTGGGCAACATGCCGGTGACGGTGCAGAACGTGGCCGCGCTGATGCACCCGGCGGTAGAGGCACCGTCGCGGCTGGAGGCGGTGCAGGCGGCGGTGGATGAACTGATCGCCGATGGGTTGGTGCCGTTTGGCGTGAAGGATGGCAGCCTGTACTTCTTCAGCGAGAAGATCAACGATATCGAGCAGGAGCGGGCGCGCATTACCTTGAAATCGAGCGAGACACGCCGCATCCAGAGCACGGCGCTGCGCCAGGCCTTTGACCCGCTGCCCTCGGTCAAGCTGCACAACACCTTCACGGTCACCGCCGGGTTGAAAGCCCAGGTGGGCGGGCAGACGGTCAACCTGGCGGGTGAGAACAACACCATCCAACTGGTGGTCGAGCTGGCCGCGCCGGATGCCTATGAAGCGGTGCGAGCCCGGCTGGCCAGCGAGTCAATCCAGAACAGCGCCAGGCATACCATCTTCCTGCTGGGGCCGCTGTCGAGCAAGATCGGCGAGCTGACCGGGGAGATCTACCGCAGCCAGGAGATCGCCAACCTGTACCGCAACGACCCGGCTCAAGAGGTCAAGGAATACTGCGCGGCGCAGACCGAGCACGCCCAGCGCCAGATCGAAGCGCTGGAGCGCCAACTGGCGGCCTGCCTGGGACAGGGCTCGTTCATCTTTCGCAACCAGACCACGGCCAGCGAGAGCCTGGACCCGGTCCTGGCGGAGGCGGCCAGGAAGCTGCTGCAAGGGGTGGCCGGGCAGGTGTTCTACCGCTACGGCGAAGCGCCGGTGCGGGCCGAGACCGGGCTGGCGGAGAAGTTCCTGAAAGAAGGCAACCTGAAGAACCTGGGCGCGGACAAGGACCCGCTGGGGCTGGTGGAAATGGCGGCGGGCACGCCGCGCATCAACAGCAGCCACAAGGCGCTGGTGAGCGTGTGCGACTACCTGGAGCGCAGCGGTGGGGCGGACGGCAAGCACCTGAGCGAGCATTTCAGCGACGCACCCTTTGGCTGGTCGCCGGATACGCTGCGCTACCTGGCGGCGGCGCTGCTGGTAAACGGCTCGATCAAGCTGAAGGTCTCGGGCAAGGAGATCAAGGTCAGCGGGCAGCAGGCCATCGAGGCGCTGCGCAGCAACCAGGCCTTCAAGGCGGTGGGGGTCGCGCTGCGGGATGGGCAGCTCCCGGCGGAGGTGCTGGCGCGGGCGGCCGAGCGGCTGACCGGGCTGGTGGGTGAGACGGTGGTGCCGCTGGAGCAGGAGATCAGCCAGGCAGCGGTGCGCAGCTTCCCCGGCTTCCAAAACCAGTATGCCCCGCTGGCGCAGACGCTGAAGCACCTGGGGCTGCCGGGGGTGGAACGCATGCAGGACCTGACCCAGGTCCTGGCCGAAGTGCTGGAGACGGACGGCTCGGACGTGCCGCAGCGGCTGGGGAGCGAGGAATCGAGCCTGTACGCGGCCCTGAAATGGGCCGGGCAAGTGCGGCTGGCGCTGCACAATGGGCTGGAGCGGACGGTGGGTGAATTGAACGCCCACCGCCAGGATATCGGGGCGCTGCCGGACAGCGGCATCCCCGGCGACCTGCGCCGGAAGGCCGAAGCCGCGCTGGGGCCGGCGCTGGCCTGGCTGGGGCAGCAGAGCTTCCACGAGCATGCCCCCGAGATCAACGCGGCGCTGACGGCAGTGAAGAACCTGGCCCGGGATGCCGCCCAGGCCATGGCGGGCGAGCAGGCGGAGGCGATCCAGGCGGCGCAGGTAGAGCTGCAGCAGGCGCCTGGATGGGACGAGCTGACCTACGAGGAACAGGCACAGACGCTGGGCGAGCTGGAAGGGCTGGCGATCACCGTGCCGGAGAGCCTGGCCGGGTTGAAGCTGCTGCTGAACCAGCAGTTCACGCTGCAGAACCGGCTGGCGGCCCTGAAGAAGCAGGTGGCCCGGTTGGGGCAGGAGCGCCGGCGGGCGCGGGAGGAAGAAGAGCGCCGGAAACGCGTCCAGGAGGGTAAGCCCCGGCTGCAGCGGGTGGTGTGCCTGCCGGTGAAGCTGTGCAGCAGCGCCGAATTGGAGGCGCTGATCCAGGAGCTGCTGCGCCTGAAAGACGAGTTGGCGAGCTACAGCGAAATTGAGATTGATCTTTCCATTTCAGAAT
>JBJSYW010000196.1:0-3050 GCA_046089985.1 Chloroflexota bacterium | reverse complement strand
CCAACCGTTTCGGCCTGGCGCAGCTGCACCAGCTGCGCGGCCGGGTCGGGCGCGGCGCAGGCCGCTCGTTCTGCCTGCTGGCCCCCGAATCGGCCGACGATGCCGAGAACCAGCGCCTGACGGTGATGACCCAGACCAACGACGGTTTCCTGCTGGCGGAAAAAGACCTCGAGCAGCGCGGCCCGGGACAGTTCCTGGGCACCCGCCAGGCCGGCTACGCCGAACTGCAGCTGGCCGATCTCACCGACGTGCGCCTGATCGACAAGGCCCGCCGCCAGGCAACGGCCATCTTTGAAAAAGATCCGGAACTTTCCGCACCCGAACACAGCATGCTGGCATCCGCCTTGCAACAGGCATGGGGTGGGAAGGGAGACATTTCATAAGCTATGGTGCGCGCCATTTTCCCCGGCACGTTTGATCCGATCCACTTTGGGCACATCGATATCGCCAACCGCGCCTCGCGCCTGTTTGACGAGCTGGTGATCGCGGTGTACGACAAGCCGCTCAAATCCCTGATCTTCTCGCCTGAGATGCGCATCGACCTGGTCCAGCGCTCGTTCGCCGACAACCCCAAGGTGCGCGTGATGGGCTACAGCGGGCTGACCGTATCGTTCTGCAAAGCAGTCAACGCACAGGTGATCGTGCGCGGGCTGCGGGTGTTTTCCGACTTCGAGTATGAGTTCCGCATGGCCCTGGCCAATCACCGCCTGGACCCCGAGATCGAAGTCATGGCGTTGATCACGGCCGAGGAGCATACCTTCCTGTCCTCCACGACCGTGCGTGAGATTGCCTCGCTGGGAGGCGACGTGCGCAGCATGGTGCCGCCGCACGTCGAAGAGGTGCTCCAGCGGCGTTTTCGAGAGCTGGGCGACGGCCAGACGGTCGTGCCCACCACATCTTTGAGGGATTGAACCATGGATATCCTGCATCTTGTCGATCGCCTGGAAGAACTGTTGAACGCCAGCCGCCCGTTCCCGTTCACGCACAACGTGATCGTGGACGAAGACCGCATGCTGGACATCATAGACCAGATGCGGGTGGCCATTCCTGAAGAAATGAAGAAAGCCCAGCAGGTGCTCGCCAACCGCGATCGCCTCCTGGCCCAGGCCCAGGAGGAGGCCAACCGCACACTGGCTATCGCCCGGGAGAAGAGCGAACAGCTGCTGGAGCGAGACGCCATCGTGCAGGCCGCCCAGAACCGCGCCGACCAGCTGGTCTCGGGCGCCCGCACCGAATGCGAGAAAATCCGCCTGGACGCCGACAACTACGTGCTCGATACGCTGACCCGCCTGGAGATCGAGATGGACCGCTATCTCGGCCAGGTGCGTAACGGGATCAACACCCTCAAGCGCGACAGCGGCCAGCCCTAGCCAGCCAAAACGGCCCCCACCGGTGTCCCGGTTGGGGCCGTTTTTTTATTTCCACCCCAGGAGAGCGCCATGACGGATCTGAAGACCCAGTTCGCCCAGGCCGCCCAGGATGTCCAGGGCCTGGCCAAAAAGCCGGACCAGGCAACTTTGCTGCGCCTGTATGCGTATTATAAACAGGCCAATTCCGGCGACGCAACCGGCAAGCGCCCCGGATTCATGGATATCGCCGGGCAGGCAAAATTTGACGCCTGGTCCAAACTGAAAGGGATGTCGAAGGAGGCGGCGATGCAAGCCTATATCGCCCTTGTCGACCAGCTGAGAGGATGACCGCCAACCCCCAGGCCCCACAGCCGCCAACCGCCATAATCGCCGCTTCCGGGCGCGCGCCCTTACGCGGGACACGCCTGCACCTGGCCCGCAGCGTGTGGGTGATTGTGACGTTAACCAGTCTGGCCCTGTTTCTGCTCTCCATCCCCTACCATATCATCTATATCAGCAGCCGCCTGCCGATGGAACTCGGCATCGCGCTGATGCAATCCGGCATCTCGACCGATTTCTACATCGGCTACCTGCTGCTGCAGGACGTGCTGATCGTCGCCGGTTACGCCCTGACCGGGATAGCGATCTACCGCAGCCGTTCCGACGACTGGATCACCCTGTTCATCTCGCTGGCGCTGATCACCTTTGGGGTGGTCATCACCTCGCTGGAAGGCGACACCTCCCCGCTGCACTCGCTGGTCACCTACCTGGGGTTCATGGACCTGCCGGTGGCGCTGCTGCAAAGCCTGGGGCTGGGGATGTTCCTGCTGGTCTTCTACCTGTTCCCGGATGGGTTGTTTGTGCCGCGCTGGACCCGCCCGGCAGCCGTGGTGTGGATCGTCTGGCTGGCTGCCTGGACGCTCTTCTCACGCCACGGCACGGCGCTGTTCGAGCCCAGCGCTCTGCTGCGCTTCGTCATGCGCATGCTGATGGTCGACCTCGACCAGTTGAAAGAACTGGGCGGCAACCTGCGCCTGCTCAGCCGGGCGCTGGTGCTGTCGCTGTGGTTCGGCAGCGGCGTGCTGGCCCAGGTGCTGCGCTACGCCACAATCTCCACCCCGCTGCAGCGCCGCCAGACCAAATGGGCCGTACTGGGCCTGGTTGGCTCGGCGGTGATCTACTTCGCCGCCCGCCTGGCGCCGCCGCTCTTCATGCTGGCCCCCACCGGCCCGGGCCTGGCGGCGCTGCGCTACGAACTGGTGGCGCTGCCCATCTCCACCTTTGGCCTGCTGCTGGCGCCGGTGCTGTTCAACGTCTCAATGCACCGCTACCGCCTGTGGGACGTGGATTACCTGATCAATCGCACCCTGCTCTACACCAGCCTGTCGCTGGTGGTGCTGCTGTTCTACGTGGTCAACATCCTGATCGTGCAGCAGATCTTCAGCGGGCTGCTGGGCACCCAATCCACCCTGGTGGTGATCCTGTCCACGCTGGCGCTGGCGGCGCTGTTCAGCCCGCTGCGCCGCCTGCTGCAGCGCCTGATCGACCGGCGCTTCTTCCGCCAGACCGCCAACTTCCGCCAGGTGTTCACCGGCTTCGCCCGCGAGATCCGCACCATCATCGAGCTGCCCGAACTGATGCGCACCCTGGTCGAGCGCACCACCGCCATCCTGCACATCGAATACGGCGGGCTGTACCTGC
>JBJSYW010000195.1:0-8544 GCA_046089985.1 Chloroflexota bacterium | reverse complement strand
CGCCTGGAAGGAAGAGCGCTTCCGCTAACCCGGGCGGTTAATCGACCACCGACGGCCCGGCGAGCTTGAGCAGTTCGCCGCGGCGCACCTGGAAGCTATCGAAATCCCGCGCCACCAGCGCGCCGGGGAAGACCGAGCGCGCCTCGGCCAGCACGTCGCGCTCGCGGTAGCGGCGAGAGAGGTGGGTCAGGATCAGGTTTTTGGCCCCGGCCTTGACCGCCAGCTCGGCCGAGCGCCGGGCGGTCATATGGGCGAACTCATCGGCCATCTGGGCTTCCTCATCCAGGTAGGTGGCTTCGATCACCAGGGCGTCCGCGTCCTGGGCATACTTGACCAGGTCGTCGCCGCGGCCGGCGTCACCCACGTGGACGAACTTGACCCCCTGGCGCAGCGGGCCAAGCACTTCGTCGGGCAGGATGGTGCGCCCATCCGGCAGGGTGACGGGTTTGCCGGCCACCAGGTCGCGACGCCAGGGGCCGGGGGGGATCGCCAGCGCGTCGGCCTGCTCGGGCAGGAAGGGACGGCGAGATTTCTCTTCGAACTGGTAGCCGTAGCAGTCGGCGCCGCGGTGGTAGACCGGGAAAGCCGTCACCGAGAAGTCAGGGGCGTCGAAGATGACGCCCGGCTGCACGGGGATGAAGCGGATCTCCATCGGCGGGCGGGCGCCGCGCAGCACCACCCCATAGAGCAGGTCGCGGATGCGCTCCAGCGCCGACGCGCCGCCGTACAGCTCCAGGAACTCGATCGTTTCCCAGCGCGTAAAGGTTGAAAGCAGCCCGGCCAGCCCCAGGATATGGTCCAGGTGACCGTGGGTGATCAGGATGCGGTGCAGGCGCTTAAAGCCCACCCCCGACTGCATAATCTGGCGCTGGGTGCCTTCACCGCAGTCCACCAGGAAGCGGTATTCATCGTGCATCACAATCTGCGCCGACAGCCCGCGGCGGGCAGAAGGCGCTGAAGCAGACGTGCCTAAAAATAAGATCTCAAACATATCTGAAAACCACGCTGAGTTAAAAAATATGCGCCGGTACCAAAAACGCCGCCGCCTTGCGAGGCTATTGTACTATAGTTTTTTGGCCCGGGCGGTGGGGCAGCCAACGAGCGAGCGCTAGTTCATTTGTGCTATAATGCGCTCCGTATGGCCGAGAAAAAATCTTCCCCGCCGGCGAATAAGACCGCCACGGCACCCCGAGGCAGCGAGCGCAAGGCGCCGGCCGCGGCGCGCCCGGGCAAACCGGCCGCCGGTGCAGCCGGGAGCGCGCCGCGCAGCTCCGCCAAAAGCCCGGCCGGCAGGCCCGCGGCGCAAAAAACCACCCCCAAACCGGCGGCTAAGCCGGCGAAAAACCCGGGCGGGCGCGCCCCGCTCGGTCCAAAGCTGAACCGCCCGATCCGCGAGGGGCTGTCGCTGGACCGCAAGCTGGATATCCTGGGCACCGGCATGGCCCTGGTGGGCCTGCTGACCCTGCTCACCTACCTGTCGCCGGCCAACAGCCCGCTGACCGGCTGGTGGGTGACTGCGCTGGCGCAGCTGTTCGGCTGGGGGATGTACTTGTTCCCGTTCGGGCTGGTGCTGGGCGGTCTGTGGTTGGTGCTGCGCAACTTTGAGCGCATCCCGCAGCTGGCGTTGGAGCGGCTGGCGGGGTTCCTGCTGCTGTTTGCCGGCACGCTGGCGGCGCTGCACCTGCTCGAGATGCTGCTGAGCGGCGATACCGCGCTGAACCTGGCTCAGGCCGGCTATGGCGGCGGCTACACCGGGGCGCTGATCACCGGTTCGCTCTACGCCCTGCTGGGCGTGGCTGGAGCGGTGATCGTACTGGGGGCCTGGCTGCTGATTGCACTGGCGCTGTCGTTTGATGTGACCATCGCCGAGATGGGCCACTGGTTGAAACTGCAGGCGGAGCGCGGGCAGGATTGGATCCTGGATTGGATCGAAGAACGCCGCAGCGGGCGCAGCTACCCGCCGCCGGACGAACTGCCGGGCGGCGAGGCGCAGCTGCCCTCCGGCGCTCCGGCTGCCGGCGCGGCACAGGGTACGGCCGCGGGCACGGGTGCGGCGGGCGGCACGGCTGCCCCGGGCGGCGAGGCGACCCTGCCGGGCGGGATCACCCCGGTGATGGCGCCCAGCACGCCGTGGGTGCTGCCGCCGATCGAGCAGGTGCTCGACAAGGGCGGCGAGGTGGACGGCGACGACGACTATGATATCGAGCGGGTGCGCATCATCGAGGAAACGCTGAACTCGTTTGGCGCGCCGGCGCGGGTGGTGGAGGTCAACCGCGGGCCGACGATCACCCAGTTTGGGGTTGAGCCGGACTTCGTCGAGTCGCGCGGCGGGCGGATGCGCGTGCGGGTGAGCAAGATCACCTCACTGGCCGACGACCTGGCGCTGGCGCTCTCGGCGCGGGCGATCCGCATCCAGGCCCCGGTGCCGGGCAAGGGCTTTGTGGGCATCGAGGTGCCCAACGAGAACGTCTCGGTGGTGGCGCTGCGCGACCTGATGGAGAGCGAGGCGATGAAGCGGCTGAAATCGCCGCTGCGTTTTGCGCTGGGGCTGAACGTTTCGGGCAATGCGGTGGCGGCCGATCTGGCGGGCATGCCGCACCTGCTGATCGCCGGGGCAACCGGCTCGGGCAAGTCGGTGTGCGTCAACGCCCTGATCAGCTGCCTGCTGTTGAACAATACCCCCGACGACCTGCGCCTGGTGATGGTGGACCCCAAGCGGGTGGAGCTGACCGGCTACAACGGCATCCCGCACCTGCTGGCCCCGGTGGTGGTTGACCTGGAGAAGGTGACCACGGTGCTGCAGTGGGTAACGCGCGAGATGGACATGCGCTACCGCAAGCTGGCTGAGGTGGGCTGCCGCAACATCAGCGAGTACAACCGCAAGGTTCAGGCGCGCGGCGAGCGCAAGATGCCGCAGATCGTGCTGATCGTCGACGAACTGGCCGATTTGATGATGCTGGCCCCGGAAGAGACCGAGCGCTCAATCACGCGCCTGGCGCAGCTGGCGCGCGCCACCGGGATCCACGTGGTGATCGCCACCCAGCGCCCGTCGGTAGACGTGGTGACCGGGTTGATCAAGGCCAACTTTCCGGCGCGGATCGCCTTTGCGGTGGCGTCCGGCGTGGACAGCCGCGTGATCCTGGACCAGCCGGGCGCCGAGCGCCTGTTGGGCCGCGGCGATATGCTCTTCCAGGCGCCAGACGCGCCCGCGCCGGCCCGCCTGCAGGGCGTATATGTCTCAGACAGCGAGATCAACCGCCTGGTCAGCGCCTGGCAGAGCCAGGCCGGGCTGGGCCAGGTCGCGCCCACTGCGGCGGGCGGCATCGTAGACGGGCCGCCGGCGGGCGTGCCAATGAAGCAGATGCCGATGTGGGACGAGATGGAGAAGGAAAAAGAAGCCGAAGGCGGCGACCCGCTGATGCAGGAAGCGATTGAGATTGCACGGCGGCAGGGGCGGGCTTCGGTCTCGATGCTGCAGCGCCGTTTGCGCATCGGCTACACGCGCGCCTCACGCATCGTGGAAGCTATGGAAGAGAAGGGCATTGTCGGCCCGCCAGAGGCGGGCACCGGCACGCGCCAGATCCTGGATTATGGATCTGCGGCCCCGCCGGTGGACGATGAATAATACCAGTAAAGATCAGGGCGCGCCGGGCGTGACCTGGCTGGCCCATACCGCGGTCAGCTGCTGGTGAAACAGTTCGGCGCCATAGGTGGCGGTGACGTCATCGGGCAGAATGCCGCCCGTCTGCGATCCATCGCCGCCCCCGCCCCCGGCGCAGGCGGTAATGACGGGCAGGATCATCAGCAGGATGATCAACAGGATGAGCAGCCAGCGCGCCGGCCTCATGGCTGTATGCTCCACTTGGAATAACTGCTAAGTAGGTCGCCTGTGTTCATTGTGTATGCCTAAACCAACTCTGCTTCACCGTTTCATCACTGCGTTGGCCTGCCTGGTACTGTCTGCCTGTGCCACTGCAACTTCTGTGCCATCCGGCGGTCCACCGGCCTCTTCCGCAGTACTGCCAACCCCGGCGCTCTCCACCAACCCGCCCCCTGCCACTGCTGTGCCGGACGCTCCGGCAGTGACAGCCTCCAATTCTTCCGCAGCCTCGCCAACTGCTGCACCGGAACGAACCGTCGGCCCAGCCTTCACGCCATCATCAACCCTGGCGCCGACCCTTACGCCAACCGCCGCTCCGCTGACCACCACCTTGCTGTTTACCGGGGTGATCGTGCCGGCCCGCTGTGTGCAGGCCGCCCTGGACCGCATCGGTGACCCGAACCACCCCTATGTGGAGGTGGGCGACACGCTGCGGGCGGCCGATCTGTCGATCGGCGTGTTCAACGCCACAATGAGCGACCGGGCCGAACGAACCGGCTGCCAGATTACCTACACCCTGGTCGGCGACCCAAACAACGCGGATGCGCTGGCCGCGGCCGGCTTCGACCTGATGTCCGTCGCCACCAACCACATCAAAGACTGCGGGAAGATGAAAAGTTGGTGCAATGAAGCCTTCTTTGACACGCTGGATAACCTGCAGCGGGTGGGCATCGCCGCGGTGGGCGGCGGCGAAAACCTGGCTGCGGCGCTGCAGCCGGTGGTGCTGACGGTCAACGGGGTGCGCTTCGGCTTCGTCTCGTTGGGCGACAGCAAAATGGATGAATTTGTCTTCGCCGGCGACACCGCCCCGGGGATCGCCCACCTGGATGAGCAGAACGCCCGGGCTGCCATTGCCGCCGCCCGGCAGGCCGCCGATGTAGTCATCGCCCTGCCACACTGGGGGTCGGAGGACAACTGGGTGGCCAACTGGATCCAGCGCAGCCAGGCCCGCTACCTGGTCGAGGCGGGCGCCGACCTGGTGGTTGGCAACCACACCCATGTCCTGCAGGGCATCCAAACCATTGACGGCACAGACGTATTCTACGGCCTGGGCAACTTCATGTTCGACCAGGATTTGCGTGATCACCGCCAGGGGGTCATCCTGCTGGTGCGCTTCGTCGGAACACGCTACGCCGGCTACGAACTAATCCCGGTGTATCATGACCGCGACGGGCGGATCCACTTTGCCGGCCCACCAGAAGCTGCCACAATCCTGCAGAACATCCGCAACGCCAGCGCCCCGCTTCAATAAATTTTTATTTACAGCTGCTCTAGAATTGGTACGGATCGTACCTAATCCACATACATCGTGCGATAAGTATTTCCCCCAATTACACATAAGTACTTTCCGTTTACGTAGAATTCACCCCGCGCGCACGTAAAAACCGGGGGAGGCCGAACCTGGGTTCGCGCCTCCCCCGGGGAGGTACTTGACTGTGCGCCGGTCAGGCGCTTATGGGACCGCCGGCCGCACTAAGGTGTGGCGGTGGGCGCCTGCGGGGCGACGGGTGTGACCGCGGTGGGCACCGGCGTGCCGCCCAACTGCAGTACCACCGTGGGGGTGATGGTGGCGGTCGGCACCGCCGTGACCAGGTTTACCGGCACCTTGATCACCTGCCCGGCAAACAGCTGGTTCTCGTTCTCGATCTTGTTTTCCTTCTTGATCTCTTCCACGGTGCTGTTGAAGGCCAGCGCGATCGAGAGCAGCGAGTCGCCCAGGCGCACCTGGTAATCGATCAGCGTGCCCTTGCGCATCCCGGTCGGCAGTGGGGTGGGCGTGGGCAGCTGGGTGTCTTTGCCGGGGATGATCAGCTTATCGCCCACGCGGATGATCGGGTTGACCGGGTCCAGGCTGTTGACGGTCAGCAGGACCAGGAAATCGACCTGGAACTTCTGAGAGATCGACCACAGATTGTCGCCATCCTCCACCTGGTAGACAAACGGGCCGGATTGGGTGGGCGCGACGGTCTGGGTGGGGGTTTCGGTGGGAGGCGGGGTCTCGGTGGGGGTAGCGGTGTTGGTAGCCGTGGCGGTTGGGGTAAAGGTATTGGTGGGGGTGGGGGTCTCAGAAGCAAACAAAGCGATCGACGGCAGGCCGGTCGAAGCGCTCAGGAAGTAAGCCAGTAAGAAGATCACTCCCAGGGCGAACAGGACGATGATCGCCACGAGCACCGGCGCCTTGCGCATACGCTTCTGGCGCTTGCGGTAGGAGTCGATCACATTTTGAGCTGATTCTCGGTCACTCATTTTTCCTCGTACAGTTTCCTTAAGATGGGTTGCTCTTCCGGAAAGGGTTTCGAAAATTGTACCCCATTTTATGCCAGTTTGCGAATCGGGATATAATGCCCCAGCATCCCTTAACCGGGTTGATAAGGTACCTTAACCGCGCTGCAAGCACAAGGAGGCAACGGCATGCGGATTGTAATCATCGGCGCCGGCGGGGTCGGCGGGTACTTTGGCGGACGGCTGGCGCAGGCTGGGGCGGAGGTGCAGTTTGTGGCACGCGGGGAACACCTGCATGCGCTGCGCAGCCGCGGGCTGCGGGTTGAGTCGATCCGGGGTGATTTCAGCATTTTTCCGGTCCAGGCAAACGATACGTTAGAGACGTTCGAAGCGGCCGAAATGATCCTGCTGGCGGTGAAAGCCTGGCAGGTGCCGCAGGCGATCGAGCTGCTGCGCCCGCGGCTGTCCGGCGAGGCCGGCGTGATCTACCTGGGCAACGGGGTGGAGGCGGTAGACCAGCTGCGCCAGGCGCTTGGGGCGCAGCACGTGCTGGGCGGGCTGACGCGCATCTCGGCGGCGATTGCTGGGCCGGGGCACATCCGCCACGTGGGGATTGAGCCCTACATCGCCTTCAACGAGCTGGACGGGCGCGCCGGACGGCGCGTGGAGCGGCTGCGCCAGGCATTCGAGGCGGCTGCCGGGGTGAGCGTGGGCGTGCCGGACGATATCCAGGCGGCCATCTGGGAGAAGTTCGTCTTCATCGCCGCGGTGAGCGGCGTGGGCGCGGCGGCCCGGGCGCCAATCGGCGCGCTGCGCCATCTGGACGAGACGCGCGCCCTGCTCGAGGCGGCGATCGACGAGACCCTGGAGGTGGGCCGGGCGCTGGGCGTACGCCTGGGGAGCGATATCGCGGCGCGCACGCTGGCGTTTATCGACACGATGGCGCCGGGCGTGACCGCCTCGATGCAGCGCGACATCATGGAAGGGCGGCCATCCGAACTGGCCGCGCAGAGCGGAGCGGTGGTGCGCCTGGGACAGGCCGCCGGCGTGCCCACCCCGGTGCATGCGTTCCTGTATGCCAGCCTGCTGCCGCAGGAGTTAAAGGCGCGCGGCGAGATGCTGTACTGAGCGCCGCGGCGCAGGCCACGGGGCGCACTGCGGCGTGAGCCGCGCCGGCGCGCCCGGCTCAGGGCAGCCACAGCGGGGCGTAACCGCCCACCAGCACGCGAGTAAACTCGCCGGACTGCAGGTCGATGATCCACACTTCGGGCGGCTCGCTGAGCGTGGATTGGTTGAAGCGCACAAAGGCCAGCCGCTGGCTGTCGAGGCTCCAGGCGAAGTCGAAATGGCTGTAGACCGGGTCGGCGGTCAGCTGGCGCGACCTGCCGGCGGGCAGGTCGGTCAGCCACAGCTGGCGACCGGGGGTCCAGCGGCGCACATCCAGGTACTTGCGGGCGAATGCCAGCCGGCTACCATCCGGGGCGTAGGCCGGGGCGGCGTCTTCAATCCCCGGCTCGCCGGTCAGATCCTGAGGCAGCCCACTGCGCCCGTCATACAGCAGCAGGTGGCTGTCAGCCAGGCGTTCCAGCCCGCTCAGACCCTGCCCCCCGCCGGACGGCAAGAAGGAGATCTCTGGGGCGAGGAAGGCGGCCGAGTCCGGACGCCAATCGCCGGCCTGCCCGGTGTCGTTAGGCAGGCGCAGCCGGTCGCCATCGGCGGGGCGCAGCAGGTAAAAGGCGGCTTCGTCGCTGTCATAGAAGGCCAGCCGGTCATCGGCGGACCAATCGGGCAGCAGGGTCTGGTGGGCGGGGTCGCCGGCCAACGCCGGCGAGCCGGCGGTCTGCCCGCCGGTCGGGTCGAGCGGCAGGTACCAGACCTGGGGACGGGTCTCGCCCTGGCCCGGGAAGGCGCTGCGCTCATAGGCCAGGTAACGCCCGCCGGGCGAGACCGCCAGCGCTTTGCAGGCGGCCTGAGGGCAGTCCAGCAGCGGCTCGCCGGCGGGCAGCAGAGCCGGCCCCCCAGTGGCTGCGGCGGCAGTGGCCGCGGCGGCAGCCTTGGCAGCATCTGATGCCGGGCCGGATGAGTCTGCATCAACCGCGGCCGGCAGCGCCAGGGAGTAGATGCGGCTGCCGCCGCCGTCTGGCAGCGGCGCGGCGTAATACAGCCGCGGGCCGCCGGGCGCGCCGGACAGCAGGTCGTAGTCGCTGATCCCGCCGGGCACGCGCGTGCGGTACACCGCCTGCTGGGCGAGTGGTTCGTAGATATACAGATCCGCCGGACCGTCGGCCGGGTAGAGCAGCGCCAGGCGCGGCTGGACGGTTTCAAACCACCAGCGCAGTTCCTGTCGCAGCGGCAGCGCAGGCCAGCCTGCCGGCAGGCCGCCGGACGCCAGCGTCACGGTGATCACCTGCCCAGCGGGCCAGGGCTGCCGGGGGGTGAAC
>JBJSYW010000194.1:0-10312 GCA_046089985.1 Chloroflexota bacterium | reverse complement strand
GTTTGACGAGATCGAGAAGGCCCACCCGGAGGTCTTCAACGTGCTGCTGCAAATGCTGGACGATGGCCGGCTGACCGACGGGCAGGGCCGCACGGTCGATTTCCGCAACACGGTGATCATCATGACCAGCAACCTGGGCGGCGAGCTGTGGCTGAGCGGCCGCGGCGAGCGGGCCGAGGTCAGCCGCGAGGCGATCAACCGGGTGCTGCAGAGCCATTTCCGGCCCGAGTTCCTGAACCGGGTGGACGAGATCGTGGTCTTCCGCCCGCTGACCCGCCAGGACATCAGCCAGATCGTCGATATCCAGCTGCGCCGGGTGGGCAGCCTGCTGTCTGGGCGCGGGTTCGGGCTGGAGGTGAGCGAAGCAGCGCGCGAGTTCCTGGGCGATGTGGGCTTTGACCCCGATTTTGGCGCTCGCCCGCTGAAACGCGCCATCCAGCGCGAACTGCAAGACCCGCTGGCGCTGCGCATCCTGAGCGGCGAGTTCCACGAAGGCGACCTGATCCGGGTCGACCGCGGCGCGGACGGGCTGACCTTCACGCCGCTGGTGGTGAGCGAAGCGATCTAGCCGGCGCTCAAGCCTCGGCCAGGTCGGCCAGCAGGGCCTGGGCGGCGCGCCAGCTGGGGGTTTCAAAGCCCTCGGTGAACCAGGCGCAGGTTTCTTGCAGCAGGCGGCGCGCCTCGCCCGGCCGGTCGGGCTGCCAGAACCGGGCCAGGCTGGTGGCTGCTCGCAGTTCCAGGGCATGGGCCGACTGGCGGCGGGCGGTCTCAAGCGCTTGCAGGAAGCAGGCTTCAGCCTGCTCCGGCTGGGGCGGGCCGGACTGCAGCAGCATCTCGCCCTGCAGGCGCTGGATTTCGGCCAGCGGAGGGCCGATGCCGCCGCCGGAGCTGCGCTCGAGCGCCTGCCGGATGCCGTCCAGGCCGGCTTCGATCTGCCCGGCTTGTAAAGCGACTTCGGCCAGGTGCGCCTGCCACAGCCCACGCGCCGAGCGGGTTCCGGTTGATTCCCACAGCCCGTAGCCCTGCTGCATCAACGCCAGGCCGGCCTGGGCCTGCGGGCTGCCGGGCTCGGCCGTCATGACCTGCGTATATCCCTGGAACTGCAGCCCGTAGGCGCGAAAGATGCGCAGTTCGTCGGCTGTCCCAAGCTTGAGCAGTTCATCCGCCAGGGCTTGCAAGGCAGTGAGATCGCCGAGCAGGACGGTTGTCTCACAGGCGATGGTCAGCGCCAGGCCCAGTCCTGGGGTGGAGTGCAGCCGGCGGGCCTGTTCCACCGCCTGGCGCGATTGCCGGCGGGCCTGGTCGCTGCAGCCCAGGTAAGCCAGCGTGCAGCCCAGCAGGCTGCGGGCCGCGGGCACCGGGGGGATGCCCGCCAACCCGGCCGGTATGCCGGCGGCGCTGAACCCGGCCAGCGCCTGCTCCAGGTGCTCGCGCCCGGCAAGCAGGTCGCCGCTAAAGACCTGCGACCGGCCCAGGTTCCAGTGCGCCACCGCCAGCCACGGCCGGCCGAGCGGCCGGCCCAGCTCTGCCATCCGCCGCGACAGGTGCACCGCCTGGCGGTGCTCATCGTGGCTGATTAACCAATCGATCTGGGCCTGCAGGGCCGAGAAAACCGCCTCATCCGGCGCCATCCCGGCCTGTTCGAGCAGGATCAACACCCGCTGGATGGCGCTCTGGCGCTCGCGCCCGCCGCGCCCGCTGGGCCACAGGAACGGCTCGCTCAGCGCCAGGTACAGCCGGATTCTGAGCTGGTCACGGGCCGGGCCGCGCGGGGCATCGCTGAGCACGGCGATGCCCCGGCGGAAGTGCGCCAGCGCGGCCGCGGCCGCCGATAGGACCAGCAACTGCTCGCCGGCCTGCAGGTAATAGCGGGCGGCAGGCTCTGGGATGCCGGCGGCTTCGAAGTGGCGCGCCAGCTCGGCTGCCCGCCGGCCGGTCAGGCTGCCGGGCGGTTCGGACGCCGGGCGCGGGCCGGTCGCCGCGTCGAGCTGCACTGCACCCGCTGGCCCCAGCCCATACAGCTGCTCCAACGCCTCGGCCAGCAGGGCATGCCGGCGGCTGCGTTCCACCGGGTCCAACTGCTGGTAGAGATAGGTCTGGTACAGGCTGTGGCGGAAATGGTAGATCGACAGGCGCTGTCCCCCGGCCTGGACCACCCCCTCGGGGCGCAAGATCCGCCGCAGCCCGCCGTCCCGGTTATGATAGGCGCTCAACTCGGCTTGCAGCGTTTCTGTGGTGGTTCTGTGCACGCTGGCCAGCGCTTCGAGGGTAAAACTCTCGCCCTGCACGCTGGCGGTCAGCAGGCGGTCTTGCCACTCGGCCGGCAGGCGCGCCATGCGCCCGGCGATGGCGGCTTCGACCCGCTCCGGCAGGTACTCCCAATCCAGCTGCGGGCTGCTGACCCAGGTTCCCCCGGCGTCGCGGCGCAGGTCGCCGCGCGCTTGCAGGCTGTGCAGCATCTCGATCGTGAAGAGCGGGTTGCCGCCGGTGTGCTTGACCAGGGCGCTGCGGAACGCGTCATCCAGGCGGTGCGGGTTGAGCTGGGGATCGTGCTGCAGCAGGGCGGATACGAAGGCGCACTCATCGGCCTGGTCCAGGTCGATGCGGATATCGCCGCCCTGGCGCTGCAGTTCGGCTTGGATAACGACCAGCGGGTGCTCGCCGTAGCCCGGGCGGGGGGCCAGGTCGCCCGCCCGGTAAGCCGCCAGCAGCAGCACCCGGCTGCCGGCGATGCGCCGGACCAGGTGGAAGAGCAGCGCCGCGCTGTCGGGGTCGATCCAATGCAGGTCGTCCAACACCAGCAGCAGCGGGCGCTGCGGTGCGAGCCCGGTCAGCAGGCGGGTGAACTGTTCGAACAGGGCGGCCCGATCCAGCGGCGGCATGCTGCTGCGCTCGGGGCGGCGCGGCGCCGCCGGCCGGCCCGCCGCCGTACCCGGGGCCGCCGGTGTGCCCGGCGATGGCTGCAGGCGCGCCGGCAGGCGAGAGCGGTCTACCAGGCGGTCCAGCAGCGCCGGGGCGCTTTCCACCAGGCGGCGGGCCAGCCCGGGGGCGGCCTCGGCCAGGCGCTCCCGGGCCTCGCCAGGCAGGTTGGCCGTCCAGGGCAGCGCTTCGCCCTCGCCCAGCAGCATTTGCAGGCACTCGGTGAAAGGCAGGAAAGGCTGCCCCAGCCCGTTGTAGGCGTCGCATTGGCCGCCGGCGACCAGCAGCTGGGGATGGCGCTCCAGCGCCTGGCGGGCAAACTCGCTCAACAGGGCCGTTTTGCCGCTGCCGGCTTCGCCGGTGATCAGCGCCACCCCGCCCTGCCCGCTCAACATGCGCGCCAGGGCGTTCTGCAGGCGGGCCAGTTCGGCTTTGCGGGCCACAAAGGGCGTCGAGACGGGCTCCCGGACGCCGGGCGTCGCGCCCGGCTGGGTCTTGAGGTGATGGTAGAGCTGGTTGGTCTCCCATTCCGGCTCGACTCCCAGTTCTTCAAGCAGCGCCGCCCGGCAGGCGCCGTATTGCGCCAGGGCGGCATGGCGCTGCCCGGTCTCGGCCAGCAGGCGCATCAGCCGGCGGTGAGTCAGCTCGTCCCAGGGCTGGGCCGCCAGGATGCTGCGGTAAATTTTCTCGGCTTGCGGATGGCGACCGGCCCCTTCGAGTGCCTCCGCCAGCATCTGCTGCAGCTGCAGGTGCTGGCGGTCCAGGCTGTCGCGACGGGTCAGGGTCCAGCTTTCAAAATCCAGGCTGTCGCCCAACGGGAACCCGTGCAGAAAGCTGCCCTGATACAGCGCCAGGCAGCCTTCCAGTTCAGCCGGCGGCGCGGCGCTCCCCAGGCGGATGGCGGTTTCGGCCCGCTGTTGAAATTCCAGCACATCCACCCACACGCCGGCCTGTGGGTTGAGCTGAATCGCAGCGCGCTCGACCAGCAGGAATGGCGGGTGGTTGTCCCGGTCCTGCAGGGCGGTGCGCAGGTTTGAGATGGCGAAGCGCAGACTGTTCAGCGCTTCAGCAGTGGGGCGATCCGTCCAGAGCAGCTCGGCCAGCGCGCCGCGGGCGTGCACCCGGCCTCCTTCCAGCGCCAGGTAGGCCAGCAGCGCGCCCAGCTTCCCGGTCCCCAACCCGAGGACCGGCTGCCCTTCCAGGGTTATTTTGATCCCCCCCAGCAGGGTGATCGCAAGTCGACGCACGGCTGGCTCCTCCGCTGTCGGAATTATACAGCATGCGGAAAGCACTTTTCCCTGCCGGGCGGGGTAAATTCCCCGCCTCCCGCACGTTCCCCGCACGTTTTTAAGTATACTTAGCGTATGCAGATTGAACCCGTAATCCGTAGAACCTATATCCTGCGCGTGATCGAGGTCGACCGCGACGGTCGCCCGGTGATGTTTGTGTCGATTGAAGACAGCCTGACCGGGCAGAAGAAAGCCTTCGCCCGCCTGGCGGATCTAGTGGCCTACCTGGAGCAGGCCGCGCCCAGCGGTCTGCCGGAAATGTACCCCGAATGATGATTGCGGACTGCCTGTCGGGCGGCCCGGGCGGTTGGTGCAGGCTATGTATTTTCCGGTGATTTGATTGGACGAATTAATCCAATTAATACGTAAGGTCGTTCTGCAATTGTCGGGAACGGCCTTACTTTTAATATTAGGGGGCGATATTGGGGTATAATGCGGACCTAAGTCATGGGTAAAACCGTGACATTTATCCTTCCTTATTGTCCAATCTGAAGCCAGGCGGCCGGTTTTCATCATGCGCAGCCCCTGAGCTTGGGCGCGGTCTGGCGATGCAATCCAGGTTCTTCCGATATATCGAAAGATCAGGAGGTGATGCGATTCGACAGCTGATGGCTGGTGCAGCCCACCGGAACCGTTCGTGAAGACCGTTAAGATATCCAAGGAGGAAGAAACGTATGAGCAAGCGTGTGTTTTCTGTGCTGTCGCTGTTGGTGATTGTGGCCTTGCTGGCTGCCGGCTGCGCTCCTGCGGCTGCCCCGTCAGGCGGCAGCGGCGCTGCCGCCGGCAAAGGCACGATTAAGATTGCCACCCAGTCGCCGCTGTCTGGCGGCCAGTCGGCCATCGGCGTGGACATCAAGAACGGCGCCGAGCTGGCTCTTGAGCAGCTGAAAGGCCCGCTGGAAGCAATGGGCTTTAAGGTCGAGCTGGCCCCGTACGATGACCAGGCCAACCCCGACACCGGTGTGGCGAACTCCAAGAACATTGTCGCCGATAAGGACGTGCTGTGCGTAGTCGGCCACTACAACTCGGGCGTCCAGATCCCATCGTCCGAGAATTACCACCTGGCGCAGCTGGCTAACGTATCCCCGGCGAACACCAACCCGAAGGTCACCGAGCGTGGGTATCCGGAAGTCAGCCGTATCGTCGGTCGCGATGACGTCCAGGGCGTGGTGGCGGCGCAGTTTGCCGCCGGTAAGGGCGCCAAGAGCGCCTATGTAGTGCACGATAAGACCGCCTACGGCCAGGGCATTGCCGAGTTCTTCAAGCGTGAGGCGGAGAGCAAAGGCATGCAGGTGATGGGCTTCGAAGGCACCGAAGAGAAAGCCAACTTTGACGCGCTGCTGGCCCCGATGCTGGCGGCCAACCCGGATGTGGTCTTCTTTGGCGGCATCTACGACCAGGCCTCGGTGTTCTTCAAACAGGCGCGCGAGAAGGGCTTCCAGGGCATGTTCCTGAGCGATGACGGCTACGACTCGCCCGAAGCGATCAACATCGGCGGCCCCAGCCTGCTGGAGGGCGGCGGTCTGTTCTACACCACCGTCGCCGGCCCGGCCAAGCTGTACCCCGGCACGGCCAAGTTCCAGACCGATTTCAAGGCCAAGTACAACGCCGACCCGAAGCCGTTCGCGGCCCAGGGCTTTGACTCGATGGCGATCTGCCTGAAGGCCATCGAAGAAGCCGCCAAGGCCGGTGGGAACGCTCTGCCCACCCGCGAAGCCGTGGCTAAGGCTGTGCGCGCGCTCAAGGACTTCCCGGGCATCACCGGCACGATCAACTTCAACGCCAAGGGCGACCTGACCACCGCCAAGTACTTCGTGATCCAGGTCACCTCTGCCGACCCGGCCATGTGGAACGATAACAAGATCGACCAGACCCTCGATATCGCTCCGCCCCAATAAGCTGTTCCTATAGAACCACGCCCGGCCCTCTCGCACGCTCTGGGGAGGGCCGGGATTTCATCGGGAATTCCTTATGCGCCGACTTTTCTCCGTAAACGTCATCCGCGAGATCCTGCGCCCGCTGGGGCAGATCGTCGTTTTTGTGACCGGCACCAGCCTGGTGCTCTCGGCCATCATGCTGGGCATCGCGCTGCTGATGGGCGGCTCGGCCACCGACGAACTGACCATCAGCCGCTACGGTGTGAACCTGTTCACCTACACCCTGGTCAACCTGCCCCAGGTGCTGGTTGATGGCATGACGATCGGCTTCGTCTACGCCGCCATTGCCCTGGGCTACACCATGGTTTATGGGGTGCTGGAGTTCATCAACTTCGCTCACAGCGAGATCTTTGCCATCGGCGCTTTCGCCGGGGTGGAACTGCTGATCTGGCTGAACGGCAGCGGCCAACTGGCCCGGTCTTCTCTGTGGGCGGCCTACGGCTGGTTTGTGATCGCCCTGCTGGTGGGCAGTGTGATGGCGGGTACCACGGCGATCGTGGTGGAGCGCCTGGCCTACCGCCCGCTGCGCAACGCCCCACGCCTGGTGCCGCTGATCTCCGCCATTGGGGTGTCGTTCTTCTTGCAAGACGCCATTCGCCTGATCGAAAGCCTGACCACCGGGCAGTTCCACCGCATTTTCCCCACCTTCGGCAACTTTGATACCCGCATCCAGTTCGCCGCCCTGCCGTTTGGCGAGTCCACCATCGACCTGGGCATCCAGGTCAAGTCGCTGATCGTGATCGTGGCGGCGGTGCTGATGGTGGTGGGCCTGAACTACCTGGTTAACGCCACCAAGCTAGGCAAGGCCATCCGCTCGGTGGCGCAGGACCGCACCACCGCTAGCCTGATGGGCATCAACATCAACCGCATCATCGCCATCACCTTCCTGATCGGCGGCACGCTGGGCGGCGCGGCCGGGCTGCTGTATGCCCTCAAATTTACCCGCATCGACCCGTTCGTGGGCTTCTTCCCCGGCATGAAGGCTTTCACCGCCGCGGTCCTGGGCGGCATCGGCAACATCACCGGCGCGCTGCTGGGCGGCATCGTGCTGGGCATGCTGGAGACTTTCGCCGGCTCTTACCTGTCGATCTTCACGATGGGCGCAATGGGCGCTGAGTATAAAGATATCCTGGCATTCGCCATCCTGATCGTCGTGCTGATCTTCCGCCCCTCCGGCTTGCTGGGCGAGCAGGTCGGGCAGAAAGCATAGGTGCATCGATGGCAAAACTCCCTGCTCTCAACCTGGGTGAACGCTGGCAGCAGCTGCTGGGCCGGCTGAACCGCGGGCGGACGCCCTACATCTTCAGCCTGGTCTACCTGCTGGGCAGCGCCCTGCTGGTCTACCTGAACTCGCGCTCGCTGCCGGCCTTCCTGCTCTTCGTGGCCTCCATCCTGCCGATCTATGCCTTGAAGATGAACACCCGCTACAAGATCTTCCTGGCGGTGCTGGCGCTGGGCGTGCTGACCCCGATCATCGGCGTGCGCAACATCTTCTACCTGGAAGTGATCTTCCAGATCAGCGTCTTTGCCGCACTGGCGTTGGGGCTGAATATCGTGGTCGGCTTTGCTGGCCTGCTGGACCTGGGCTACGTGGCTTTCTACGCGGTGGGCGCTTACCTGTGGGCTTTCTTTGGCTCGCAGCAGTTCTACCTGCTGCACGAGATCCCCGGCACCGCGCCCCCGGGCACGCCTTTCCTGCTCCCGGCAGACACCTTCTACCTGTTTATCGCGGTCGGCGTGATCGGCGCGGCTCTGGCGGGCATCCTGCTGGGCCTGCCGGTGCTGCGCCTGCGCGGCGACTACCTGGCGATCGTCACGCTGGGCTTTGGTGAGGTAATCCGCGTGCTGGCCAATAATCTGGACAAGCCGCTCAACCTGACCAACGGCCCGCAGGGCATCACCCCCATCCAGCAGCCCACACTGCCCGAGCCGCTGCTCGATGCGCTGCGCGTGGTGCTGAACCCGGTCGTGGGGCACAACGTCTCGACGGGTGAGTTCTACAACCTGTTCTTCTACCTGCTGGCCCTGGGTGTGATCCTGGTGGTGATCCAGGTGGTGCGCCGGCTGGACGACTCGAAGATCGGCCGGGCCTGGACCGCTATCCGCGAGGATGAAACCGCCGCCATCGCCATGGGCATCCCGCTGGTGCGCATGAAGCTGGCTGCCTTTGCCGCCGGCGCTTCCTTCGCCGGGGCGATGGGCGTGCTGTTCGCCGCCAGCCGGACCTTCGTCAGCCCCGAGTCGTTCTCGTTTATGCAGTCGATCGGCGTGCTGTCGATGGTCATCCTGGGCGGCCTGGGCAGCATCCCGGGGGTGATCCTGGGCGCAGCCGTGGTGACGATCCTGAACCTGCAGGTGCTGCAGGGTCTGTCGCTGTACCTGAGCCAGCTGCGCCAGAGCGACGCGGTGATCCCGGTGATCAACTTCGCCTGGAAGAACCTCTCCACCCAGCTTGACCCGGCCAAGTACCAGCGCATGCTGTTTGGCATCATCCTGATCCTGATGATGATCTATCGCCCGGCCGGGCTGATCCCGGCGGAGCGGCGCAAGCGTGAGCTGAAGGAAGACCTTGACGAGCTGGACGAAGCCGCGCTGCCGGCCGGCGGTGAGGAGGCTCGCAATGGCGCTGCTTGAGACCTACGGCGTTACCAAGCGTTTTGGCGGTCTGCAGGCCGTCGGTGGGATGGATTTTAGCATCGAGGCCGGGCGTATTGTCAGCATCATCGGCCCCAACGGCGCCGGGAAGACCACCTTCTTCAACTCGCTGACCGGCATCTACCGCCCCGAGGAGGGCACGATCATCTTCGACGGGCACAAGACCATCGGCAAGCGCCCGGATGAGATCACCGCCCTGGGCATGGCGCGCACCTTCCAGAACATCCGCCTGTTTGGCAGCATGACCGTGATCGAGAACATCATGGTGGGCATGCACCCGCGCCTGAAGCAGTCGCCGGTGGACATCCTGCTGCGCACGCGCAAGTACCACCAGGAGGAAGCCGCGGCCCACGAGCGCGCCGCCGAGCTGATGGCTTTTGTGGGTCTGAAGGGCCTGGGCGACGAGCTGGCCCGCAACCTGCCCTACGGCGGGCAGCGCCGCCTGGAGATCGCCCGCGCCCTGGCTTCGAACCCTAAGCTGCTGCTGCTGGACGAGCCGACCGCCGGGATGAACCCGCGCGAAACCGACGATGCCGTGCAGCTGTTCCGCCGCCTGCGCGATGAGCTGGGTATCACCATCCTGCTGATCGAGCACTCGATGCGGGTGGTGATGGACATCTCCGAGCACATCACCGTGATGGACTACGGGCAGAAGATCGCCGAGGGGCTGCCGGCCGATATCGCCGGCAACCCGCGCGTGGTCGAAGCCTACCTGGGGCGCGGCGCAGAGGCGCTGGCCGAAGAGGAGGAGGCGGTATGAGCCTGCTCGAGCTGAACAACATCCATGCCTACTACGGGCACATCCACGCCCTGCAGGGCATCTCGCTGACCGTTGAACAGGGCGAGATCGTGACCCTGATCGGCGCCAACGGCGCCGGCAAGAGCACCACCCTGCGCACCATCTCCGGGCTGATCCGGCCGCGCATCGGCTCGGTCAAGCTGGATGGGCGCGACATCACCGGGCTGGCTCCGCACCTGATCGTTGAACAGGGTGTGGGCCACGTGCCGGAAGGGCGCGGCATCTTCCCGCGCCTGACGGTGCGGGAGAACCTGGAGATGGGCGCCTACACCCTGACCGACCAGGATGAGGTTGAGCAGCGCATGCAGCGCGTCTACAAGCTCTTCCCACGCCTGCTGGAGCGCGTCGGCAAGAAGGGCGGCACGCTCTCGGGCGGCGAGCAGCAGATGCTGGCTACAGCCCGCGGCATCATGCTCCACCCGCGCATCCTGCTGATGGACGAGCCGTCGATGGGGCTGGCCCCGGTGCTGGTAGAAGCGATCTTCAGCGTGATCCGCGAGCTGAACCGCAACGAAGGCGTGACCATCCTGCTGGTCGAGCAGAACGCCCTGATGGCGCTCTCGATCGCCCACCGTGGCTATGTGCTGCAGAACGGCACGATCGTGGTCAGCGATACGGCTGCCAACCTGAAGCGCAACGAAATGGTGCGCGAAGCCTACCTGGGTGTGAAGTAAGCGTGACAAAGCGGCGGCGGGCGCTCCGGACTGTGCCGG
>JBJSYW010000193.1:0-10670 GCA_046089985.1 Chloroflexota bacterium | reverse complement strand
CCGCCTGGCGGATCGAGTTGGGCGAGTAGCCGGGGGCGGCGGCGAACGTGCCCAGGCTGTGCCGGTAGACCGAAGCGTCCTGGGTGGCCGCGCTATCCAGCGGCAGGTAGAGCACCGGGCGCTGGGCCAGGCGGTTGATATCCAGCGAACTGAGCGGGCGGCTGAACAGGCGCAGGTCGTCGATATTGACGTTGGCGTTCTGCGGCGCGCCGCCCAGCCAGAGCAGGCCATCACCGGCGATGGCGGAGAACGCAGCGGTGCTGCGCACCCGGGCGCCGTTGATGTAGATATCCAGCGTGCCGGTGGTCACGTTCGGGTCGGGCTGGTTGAACTCGACCACCAGGTGGCTCCATACATCCGGCAGCACCGAGCGCTGCAGCGTGGCCGCGCCGGAGCCTTCCGCACCGTTGACCTTGACGTGCGGGGTGTAGCTGCCGCTGCCGGCGTCCCAGGCCAGGTATACTTCCAGCGGGGTGCTGCCGGCCGATTTCAACAGGTTGATCTGCTGCGTTCCGCTGCCGGGGGCCGGCTTGACCCACAGCGAAGCGGTGTAGCTGTGATTGAGCATGCCCAGCGCAGTGAGCGTCTTCAGGTTGATGGGCGTGTCTTGGCCGGAATTAAACTTGACCGAGGTGTTCAGGATGCCGTCCTGCTCCAGCAGCGGCGCGCCGGAGGCCCAGCCGCCGAAGGGAATGTTGCGCGGCGGCATGTTGCCGGACGAGTCTTCCAGTTCATCGGCGGCGGCCGGCTCGTTGAACTTCAGCCACAGCTCGGCGTAGTTCGACTCGTAGCGCCGGTCCACGATCTGGGCGGCGGCGGTCTGGCTGATGCTGAAGCTGGTCGTGGCGCTGATATACGGATCGACCTGCAGCGTGGCGGTCAGCTCGGTGTAGTTGACCTCGGTGACCACCGGGTTGTCCGGCCACAGCACAAAGTTGGTGGGCAGCAGGGCGCTTTCCCAGTCAACCAGCACCTCGCGCGGCTTAACCTGGGTGGTCAGCAGCCCGTAGGCGAAGCGGCTGTTGAGCAGGTTCTCGACCCCGGCGGTGTAATCGAATTTCTCGCCCGGGCGCAGGTAGCTGTCGTTCAGGTTGTAGCGGGCCTGCATGGCCCGCACCAGCAGTTCATCACGCGACAGCTCCCGGCCAAAGACGTTCAATTCGTCCAGCGCGCCGTTGAAGCGGCCGGCGGCGCTGCCCGAAACCAGCGCTGCGCCCAGCGACAGCGGGCCGCGCGTCCCGGCCTGTGCCGGGCTGTTCCAGACGCCGCCGCCGGATAGCGCTCCATTGATATAGAACGCCACCTGGCTGCCGGAGAAGGTCACCGCGGCGTGGGTCCACACGTCGCTCTGCAGCGCGCTGGTGCTGAACTGCGACCCGTTCAGGCCGGCCAGCTCCAGGATGCCGGTGTCGCTCACCTTCCAGGCGATCTCCTGTTTTTCGCTGCCGGTGGGCGGCAGCACGGCCCGGTTCAGCAGCGTGCCGGGGCCGGATTTCCAGAGTACCCAGGCCGCCAGCGTGAACGGCTGCCCGGCATCGAACTGCGGGATCGACAGCGCCCCGGGCAGTTCCAGGTGGCTGCTGCCGTTGAAGACCACGCTGCTGCCGAACTGGCCGGGCTGCCCGGCGGTGGGGCAGTCACCGCCGGCGCAGCCGGCGTTCAGCCCAAAACCAGACGAGTCCAGGAAAGCCCCCGCGCCGGCTTCTTCATCGAAGCGCAGCTGCAGCAGTGGGGCATCCTGTTCCATCAGCGACAGGTTGTATTCCAATATGGACGCGTTATCGGGCACGCGCGGGTTGAAGCCGTAGATCTGCTCCATCAGGTCGGTCAGGCCGTCCCAATCCGAGTCCGGCTCGAACGGGTCGGAGTAGACCCGGGTTTCCAGCGGCGCGCCTTCGGCGGTAAAGCTGTAGGTGAACAGCCAGCCTTCGACCTCTTTGTCGTCGGTCAGGCCGTCACCGTCGGTGTCTTTCTGGGTGGGCGAGGTGCCCAGGCGTACTTCGGTGGCATCGCGCAGCCCGTCATCATCGGTGTCGGTCAGGCGCGGGTTCAGCCCGTGCAGAATTTCGTAGTAGTCCGACAGCTGGTCGGTATCGGTGTCGAACAGGTGGTCGTCGGGATCGTTGCCCTGGTAGTAGGCTGAGAGCAGCCCGTCGCCGTCGGCGTCGCGCAGGATGTCGAAGGTCAGCGGTTGGTCGCGGCCCCAGCCCAGGCTGAAGCCGTCTGGCTCGATTTCGGCCAGGCTGTAGAACCCGTCCAGGGTGGGCGGCAGCACGTCGACGGTCAGGCTGTCGCTCATGGCGTTGCTCATCGTCTTGCCGGAGGTGCGTACCCAGCAGGCCGGGATGATGATCAGCGGGGTGAGTGAGATCGGGATGCCGATACACTCCTGCACCGGGACGGCTGCCCCTTCGTTGAAGTACACCGTCGGGTCACGGTTGATGCCTGGCTCCGGGATATCGACCGAGTAGCCGATGGTCTGGGCCTGGAAGCCGGACTGGTAGACCTTGTTGGCAATCTTCTCCCAGGCGCCGGCGGGCAGGCTGTTGCGTTCCAACCCGTCGTGCAGGTCGTCGATTGATTCGGTGGTCAGGTTGTAGCGGAAGGCGGATGATTTGGCGTTGTCGGCGCTGTACTGCCAGAAGAAGGCCGCCGCCTTCCAGTCGATTGGGATGTCCGAGATGGTGATGCGGTTGGTGACCCCGATGGTGATCGACATCATGTTGCTGGAGGTCATCCCCAGGTCCACATCTTCCAACTCCTGCTGCAGGTCGGTAAAGCTCAGGCGGTTGGAACTGCCATATTCAACGATGTAGTTCTGGCTGTAGATCATCCATTTGATGATCTTGCTGATCCAGCCGGAGAGGCCGATGCAGACATATTTCTGCGCCCAGTGCTCACTGTCCAGTTCATTGGCGCCGGCTGCGGCGCAGATGATGCTGATCAGGGCGTCGATCAGGCCGATGATGGCCACGATCACCGCCCCCACCCCGGTCGGGTCGCAGGCCAGCACCGCCAGCAGGATGATGGTGATGGTCATGGCGATGGCATCGGCGGCCAGGTTGTTGGCTTCCAGCGAGAAGGCTTTGGCCCCCGACTTGACCCAGGTGGCGATGAACACGCCCCATAGGATCACCAGAGCGATGACTGCGCCGATCACCGAAGCGATGGTGCTGGCGCGGGACGCTTCGGCGGTGATCTTGCCCACCTCCTTGACCGCGTCGATAATGCCCAGCACGGCCAGCCCGGCGCTCAACAGGCCGACCGCCACCATGAAGATGCGTTTACAGATGCGCCCGGCCAGCGTATCGGGCATGGCCAGCGCCACCACCAGCCCCACGATGGCCGCCACCACGATCACCGCCGCCACGACGATCACCGCCACAGCCAGGATCTTCGAGCGCAGCATCTTGCAGAAGTCGCTCCACTTTTCGGCCAGCGATTCGCCAATTTTGACCTTCAGCGCTTTGGCGCTGGCCAGCACCTCCACCGTGCCGTCGGTCGCCTTCTTGACCCATTTCGCCGATTCGACGAAATCCTCGGCCAGTTCTTCGGTGATGATGTTGGTGACCAACGAGACGTTCTGTGCATCGCCGTTGGCGTCATAGAAATCGCTGCTCAGGCTGACATCGGTGATCGTTGCGGATGGGTTGATCACCGGCTTGCCCTGCACCGCCACCAGCACGGTCAGGCCGTTGTACAGCGACTCGTAAAACAGGCGCGCAAACCAGATCGCCCCATCCACAAAGTAGCGTGCTTCGTCGGCGGTCTCCAGGCCCTGCAGGTCTGGGTCGAAGCTGTCGGTCTGGCGCAGTTTTGTCTCCAACTGGTCGAGGTACTGCTGCAGCGGGTAGGGCTGCCAGCCATCGGTGGTGCGCTGGTACGGGGCCCAGTTCAACGTGGCAAAGGTCACCAGCGCCTGCCCGGCGAAGTCGAAGGTGCAGACCCCACCGGCGCACAGGAAGGAGCCGCTTTCGCCCAGCACAACCGAGCGGTGATCGGACTCGCGCGCAAACAGCAGCGTGACATCCTGGCGGGTGGTGGGGTCGAAGTAGGGGGTGAAGACGCGCTGAACGGCCTGGTCGCGAATGAACTCAGCCGTGGCCTGCTCGGGCGAGGCGTAGGCGAACTGCTCCACCTGGAAGGCGTTGTTGGGCAGGCCCCACATCTCGGAGCCTTTATTGGGCAGGCCGCTGTTGAAGTCCGGGTCAAAGCGCGCCTGGATATCGGTGATGGTGAAGTCACGCGCGCTGCCGTCGGGGATGGCGCGCCCGGCAGCGAAGGAGCTTTGCAAACCGTGCGCCAGCGCCCACAGTGGGTCATCATAGTCGGGGGACGGGTCGACGGTTGGGTTCTCAAAGACCACCGCCATCTCGACCCCGCGCTCTTCGCGCACGCTCATGCCGGTCAGGTAGAACGGATCGTCGTAGGTGTGCACCACCTGGCTGACATCCGTGTCCCAGCGTTCCAGGATGCTGGTATCGCACCAGGTGCCTTCGGTCCAATCCTCCGGCATCGGGTGGCAGGTGTCCAGCAGCATGTCGATCATCCACACCATGCGCACCGACTGTTGGCCGTCGAAGCCGCCGGAGCGAGAGATGAACGGCAGGGTGGCGTAGAAGCCGACCGGCATGGTGCCCTCGGCGTCGGAGAGCAGGTTCAGCGGGGCGTAGACCAGCACGGAGCCGTCGTAATCGTTGCGGGTGGCTGCGCCGTAGGCGTGCAGGGTGGTGTTATCGATCACCGCATCGACCAGCTTGCCGTGGGCGATGGTGGGGATCTCGGCGCACGCCAGCGGGGTGATTTGCTCGCCGGTGGGCGGGCTGGACAGCACCAGCAGCACCTGCCGCCCGTCCATCAGGCTGCCCAGCGAGCGGGCATAGCTGACGCTGCTGCCGGGACCGGCGAAGCTGCCGACCAGGTCGGGGGTTTGAAAATCTTCGCACGCGCCGGAGGCGTGGTACAGCGAACCACCGCCCGCCGGGCCGCTGCTCATCTGCACGTTCAGCGCACCGGATTGGGCGGTGAACAGGAACTCGGCCGCGTAGGTAGTGCTGGTGACCGGGATGGTGTAGTGGTCGAGCAGCGGCAGCGGGAGGTGCTCGCCGTCCAGACGCACTTCGATCATCGGCATCAGGCGCAGGTCGCCATAGGCGGCGCGCGGGTCGCTCTGCTGCTGCTCGGGGGTCAGCTGGTCGGCGAAAGTGGTGTCGCGGATGCGCTGGTACTGGCCGTCGGTATCGGGGGAGGGCCAGTCGAGCACATTCATGGCGTAGGTCAGGTGGGTGGCGGTGATCGGGCGCAGCTGGTAGTTGATGTTGACCGGCATATCGGGCGTCAGGCTCTGCACCCGGTAAGTGAAGGGCGAGAAGCGGTCATACACCTGGTCCAGCGTGGTGTAGGGCGAGTCGTCCACGTTGGTAGGTACGCCGTCGTTATCGTCGTCCAGGTCGAAGACATCCGGCAGTTCATCCCCGTCGCTGTTGCGGCACAGCGTGTCCTCGGTGGGGTGCAGCCCGTCGCGGGAGACGCGCTCCGGGCATTCGGCGCCGTCCAGCTGCCCGTCCCGGTCGGTGTCCTTGTCGGCCGGGTTGGTGTAGGTGGGCGTGCCGTTCAGGTCGAACGGCTGCACTTCATCGATGTCCCAGATGCCGTCGTTGTCGGTATCCGGCTCGTTGGGCTTCAGCTGCAGTTTTAGCTCAACCCCGTCGTTGAGCTGGTCGTCATCGCTGTCGGGATCGTTCGGGTCGAGCACGTGGATCACGGACACCAATCCACCCTGGGTGGAGGTGTAGACGTACTGCAGTTCGAGGTCGTCGCTCAGGCCGTCCTGGTCGGTGTCGATCGCGTCGCCTGGGGAAGCAGCCTGCTGCTGCAGCAGGGCCGCCGGCAGCCGCCCGGCGGCCGGCGCAGCGCCGGCTGCGGCTGCGCCCAGGGCGGAAGCTGAAGCGCCGGCGGCAGACTGCTGCTCCAGGCTGAGCTGCGGGTTCCAGGCGCTGGTGGTCAGGTCGCGCAGGGCATCTTTTTGCTGCAGGTTTTCCTGGCGGGCCTGCTCCTGGCGCTGCTGGCGCTCATTGATGTAGGTGTGGAAGGAGCGGGCCTGGGCGCCCTGCCACAGGGGGGTGATCACCATCGAGAAGATCACCAGGCTGCTGACGGCGGCGTACACCCAGCGCTGGCGGGTGGCGCTGACCAGCAGAACCGCCGCCAGGCACATCAGCAGGCCGGCCTGCAGCTGGCGGCCCAGGTCGCGCAGCTGGCGCGGGTCTTCGGGCAGGCCCAGCCAACCGGCCAGGCGGATGGTCCACGGTTTGACGGCCTGCAGGCGGGCCAGGTCGGCGTTAGAGAAATCGGTGCTGATATGGGCCTGCACCTGGTCGCCGTTGGCGGCTGGCGGGAAGGACATATCGATCACCAGGCGGGCGGGCAGCCCGTCGGCATTGATCCACACCTCGCCGCGGCCGTCCATCTGGCGGTAGGCTTCGGACAGGCTGAGCGTCAGACCGGCCGGCAGCTTGCCGGCGCGCTGCAGTTCGGCCTGCATCTGGTCGCGCATGAAATTGGCATAGCGGTCTGGATCGAGGGTGAAGCGGAAGCGGGTGATCGAGCGGTTCTCGGGCAGCCCGGCCGGATCGGCCAGTCCGGCGCCGTCTTGCATCTGGCGGATGTTGACCGCAGCAGTCAGGAACGAGGCGGCATCGGAGCCCGGGGCGAAGGCGTCGGCCGAGAAATCCTCCAGCGGCTGCCACTCCTGCCCGGAGGCTCGCCCACTGGCCTTGCCGTCCTGGATCAGGATCTCGAAGCCATCGCTGTTGTTCAACAGGCTGCCGTCGTTCTGGAACAGGCGCAGCTGCAGCATGCGCGCGGGCAGGTCGGTCTTGCCGGCAACGAAATAGGTCTCCCGTTCGGCGGCGCGGCCCTGGTTGGATACGCGCGGGCCGGGGATGGTCTTTTGCTGAACCTGGGAGGTGAACTCGTAGCTGCCGGCCTGGCGCAGCCGATCCCAGGCTTGCTGGACGACCTGCGCGTCATCCGGCTGGGCGGGGGCCGGTTGGGCCGTCAGGGTGATGAGCGCAATAAACAGCGCAAAACCGGTGACAACCAGCCTTGCTGTGCGGGAAAATCTGCCAGGGTTCATGATCGACTCCTTGAAATACAAAGCTGTACTTCCTGGAGCAAGATTTCCCCGGCGGAGTTAAGGAAAGTGTTGTCCCAGGACCATGCCTCTCCCCAATGGCAAATGGCACCTGTAAACGGCTACCCTGTACGAAATCTTATTTAATTCGCGCTTCTTTTACCAGCCTGTTTATACAATTATACTTAGAAAATGAGTCGTTTGGAAGTGAATAAACGGGTCGCCGGCGCGAAGCAAGGCGGCAGTGCTTTTAACTGCACCAGGCCCGCCTGGGGCGGGCCCGGTGCATACTGCGCGCAGGCGACTGCCTAAACGTCGAAATATAGACTGACTTCGAAGGGGTGCGGGCGATTGCGCACCTGGTAGTACTCACCGTCCATCTTGTAGCTGATCCACTGCTGGATCAGCTCCTCGCTGAAGACATCGCCCTGCAGCAGGAAGGCATGGTCGGCAGCCAACGCTTCCATCGCTTCGCGCATCGAGGCGGGCAGTTTGCTGATCTGGCTGCGCTGCTCGTCGCTCCAGGCGAAGATGTTGGCGTCGATGGGGCCGAAGCCGTTCTCGGTGGGGTCGATGCGGTTGATAATCCCGTCCAGCCCGGCCAGCAGCTGGCCAGCCAGCGCCATGTAGACGTTGCAGGTGGCGTCTGGAGGGCGGAACTCCATCCGGGCGGTATCGGGTTGGTTGGCGTACTTGGGGATGCGCACTGCGGCGCTGCGGTTGCCCAGCGAGAAGAAGGCGTTGACCGGGGCTTCAAACCCGGGCACCAGCCGGCGGTACGAGTTGGTGCTGGGATTGGTGAGCGCCAGCAGGGCTGGGCCGTGCTTCAGCAGCCCGCCGATGTAATACAGGCCGAGCTGGCTGATGCAGCCGTAGCCGTTGGGGTCGTAAAACAGGTTGGTCTTGCCCTGAAACAGGTGCTGGTGGAAGTGCATGCCGCTGCCGGCCTCGCCGTAAAGCGGCTTAGGCATAAAGGTGACTGTTTTGCCGCGCCCGGTGGCGGTCATCTTGGTGACATACTTGACCAGCATGGTGGCGTCGCCGGCAGCCACCAGGCCCATCATCGGCGTTTCGATCTCCGACTGGCCCGGCCCGCCCACTTCGTGGTGGTGGTACTTGACCGGCACGCCCATTGCCTCCAGGTGCAGCGAGATCTCGCTGCGCAAGTTGTAGAGCTGGTCTTTGGGGGGGATGGCGTGATAGCCGCCGTGCAGCGGGATATAGTGCCCGTGCCCGCCGGTGTTGCTGTTCCAGTCGGCCTCGCTCGAATCGACCCGGTAGGAAGCCTGGTTGATGCCGTTCTCAAAGGCCACGCTGTCGAAGATGTAGAACTCGAACTCCGGCCCCCAAAGGCTGCGGTCGGCGATGCCGCTGGCGCGCATATAGGCTTCGGCGCGGATGGCGATGTTGCGGGGGTCGTTGGTAAATACCTGGTGGGTGTCGGCTTCCAGCGTGGTGCAGATGAACGAGAGCGTGCTGGCCTGCCAGAAGGGGTCAATGAAGGCGGTGGTCAGGTCGGGCACCAGCACCATATCGCCGGCCTTGACGCTCTTCAGCCCAACGGCCGAGCCGTCGAAGCCGATGCCGCTGGTCATAATGTCGGGAGTGAACTGGCTCGCCGGCACGGTCAGGTGATGCCAGCGGCCCCACAGGTCGCAAAATTTTAGATCGATGAGTTGGATTTTTTGTTCGTCGACGTACCGGGCTGCCTGGTCGAAGAATTGGAACATCGTGTTTGAGGTCTCCTACTCCATCAGGAAGTTTAACCCGCGCAGGATGGCGGGGTCGTACTCGGGGGTGTAATCGTGCTCCACGCCAGCTACGGTTTCGATCCCGCAGCGGATGCCGGCGCGGTTCAGCCAGCTGACCAGCGTGTCGATGTTTTCGTGCGGGATGGAACCGTCGTCCTCGCCGGTGATGATGTAGCCGCGCAGCTCGCGGGTGCGCGCCTCGGCCGGGCCCTCGGCCAGCCGCTCGCGCAGCAGGTTCTCCCACTCGGCCAGGTTGTCCATCCACGGCCCGCCCGGGCCGATGGCCAGGAAGCCGCGCGCCGGCAGCGCCCCCTTGATCGCCATCCAGATGGCGATCTCCCCGCCCATCGAGTGCCCGGCCAGCACCGTGCGGCGTGGGTGAACGGCGTAGGTTTCAATTAGCGTGTCGTAGTGGCGGCGCACTTCCTGCTCGGCGATCTCGCGATCGTCCCACACGTAGGCGTTCTTCCACACCGCCTGCGATGACTGCACCGCGCCCACCAGCCAGCCGGCGGTTGCGGCGGTGCGCCAGAAGCCCATCGAGGTGTGAGCGGTGGCCATGTTGGCGTGCAGCCCCAGCAGCAGCGAGCACGGGTCGCCGCCGGGCTGGCAGCGTCCCTCCGGGCGCAGCGTATAGAGCGGGTAGACCTCATCCTGGTCCTGTTCGGCCTGCTCCTGGTTGCGCGCCGCCAGGGCTTCGAAATCCGACCGGCCCTGCAGCGGGCGCAGCGAGGGGCTGCGGCGCAGCAGCACTTCGCTGTACCACTGCCCGCGCTCCAGCGCCTGGCCCAGGATCTGCAGCGCCTGGTCTTCGTCGCCGGCGCGGGCCGACATCATCATGCGCCAGTAATCCAGCAGCGTGCGCTGTTCGGGGAACTCGGGCAGCGCCTGGGTGGCGAGATCGAAGGCTTCCAGGTAAGCCTGCTGTTGAAAGAGCGCTTGCAGTTGGTCGTAAAGCTCAGAGAAGGATGAAACGGTCATACCGGGAACCTCAAGGTGTAGTTGGGGTAAGTATATCAGACGTGGTAAAGGTTAGCGTGAACTGGCTGTCACCGGGCGGCAGGGGGGCCTGCAGCAGGGCCAGCGGGAAGGGCAGGAAGTGCCCGGGGGGCGTCTCGCGGTTGGGGTCTTCGGCCTGGGCCAGCAGCGGGCGCGAGTCCAGGAAGCTGGAGAGCGCCAGCCCCGGGCCGGCGGCCTGCACCGCCGGGCCGTCCTGCAGCGCCCAGATCAGCGGCCCGGCTGGTTGGGAACCCCCGGCGCGGTACAGCTCTGCCCAGCCGGGGCTGAAGCGCCGCCAGGGGTCCAGCAGCAGTGGGATGCGCACGCTGAGCGGCGCGGCGGCGGGGGCCAGGCTGAGGCGCACCTGCAGCGCCTGTCCATCCCAGCGGTAGTGTTTGAGCAGCGCGCCGTCCAGGCAGGAGAACGAGATCCCGGCGGGGTCCGCCGGAGCGGCGGCGAGCGTCCGGCATCCTGCGCCTGGGGTGGCGAACGCCCCGGGGATGACGGCCGGGTCGGCGGACAGCCCGGCCTGTAGATCCCAGGCCGCCGGATCGCCCAGCCCGCTGATCAGCTGTGAGGAGGGGCCGATCAACTGGTGGGCGTGCAGCGCGCTGCCGTCCTGGCGCAGGAAGGCGTAGCTCAGCGCGCCGTCATCCGGCTCGAACTGCAGGTAGATTTGGTGGGTGACCAGGCGGCATTCCGGCCGGCCGTCGTGGTCGAGGTCATGCCCGCAGCCGGCGTCTTCGAACGGCTGCGCGGCCCACCCGGCGGCGGCGAGCAGCGAC
>JBJSYW010000192.1:0-3335 GCA_046089985.1 Chloroflexota bacterium | reverse complement strand
GTCTCCGCCCAAAACCATACCTGACCGTCATCATCCGGGGAGCGCGCCGGCTGCCAGTGCGCATGTAAAATCAGCATACCCCCCCATTATAGCGCAGATTAATCCGCCGGTTTGCCTGCAGCAGTGATAGACTCGCTGTATTCGACCGGAATCCGGTCTTTACGCACAAAATGGAGAGCGAAATGACCCTTGCACAAGACACGATTTGGCTGGACGGGAAAAGCTTGAGCTTTGCGCAGGTGCTGCAGGTGGCTTATGCCGAGCCGGGGCGGGTACGCGTGGCGATCCACCCACAGGCGCTGACCGGCGTGGCGCGCGCCGCCCAGGCGGTGCAGGATCTGCTGGTGCGCGGCACGATCGCCTATGGCATCACCACCGGGTTCGGGGCGTTTAAAGATCGCCTGATCCCGCCCGACCAGGTGGAGCAGCTGCAGTACAACATCCTGGTCAGCCACGCGGTGGGGGTGGGCGATCCATACGACATCCCCACCACGCGCGCCATCATGCTGATCCGCGCCAACACGCTGGCCAGCGGGCACTCGGGCATCCGTCCCGCCACGCTGCAGGCGCTGCTGGACCTGCTCAACGCCGGCGTCCACCCGCAGATCCCGCAGAAAGGCTCGCTGGGCGCTTCCGGCGATCTGGCCCCGCTGGCGCACATGGCCCTGCCGCTGATCGGCCTGGGCGAGGCGCTGCTAGACGGGGAACGCTTAAGCGGGGCGGAGGCGCTGCAGCGCGCCGGGCTGCAGCCGGTGCGCCTGGCGGCCAAGGAGGGCCTGGCACTGACCAACGGCACGGCGGTGATGACCGCCCTGGGTGTGCTGCAGACCGTGCGCGCCGAGCACTACAGCCAGACAGCCGATATCGCCGGCTGCCTGAGCCTGGAAGCGCTGAACGGCACCGACCTGGCCTTTGACGAGCGCATCCACAGCCTGCGCCCGTTCCCGCGCCAGCAGGAGTGCGCCCGCTACCTGCGCCGCCTGCTGGAAGGCAGCCGGCTGACCCGCGAGCACAGCTCGCTCAACGTGCAGGACGCCTACACGCTGCGCTGCATCCCACAGGTGCACGGAGCGGTGCGTGACGCCATCGCCTACGCCCGCTGGGTATTTGAGATCGAACTGAACGCGGTCACCGATAACCCGCTGCTGTTCATCGACGAAACCAGCGGCGAAATCAGCGTCATCTCTGGCGGCAATTTCCACGGCGAGCCGCTGGCCATCGCCATGGATTACCTGGCCTTCGCGGTCAGCGAACTGGGCAACATCTCCGAGCGCCGGCTGATGCGCCTGACCGACGAATGCTCGAACACCCACGTGCTGCCGGCCTTCCTGACCCGCCAGGGTGGGCTGAACTCGGGCTTTATGATCCTGCAGTACACCGCGGCGGCGCTGGCTACCGAGAACAAGGTGCTCTCGCACCCCGCCAGCGTCGACACCATCCCCACCTCGGCCAACGTCGAAGACCACGTCAGCATGGGGGTCACCGCCGGGCTGAAGCTGCGCGCCGTGCTGGACAATGTCGAGCGCATCCTGGCGCTGGAGCTGATGGCTGCCGCCCAGGGGATCGACTTCCGCCGCCAGGCCGTGGGAGCGGATGCCCACCTGGGGCGCGGCACCACTGCCGCCTATGAACTGGTGCGCCGCGCCGTGCCCTTTATCGAGGTCGACCAGCCGTTGGCCGGGTACATCGAAGCCGTCCGCTGCCTGGTGGCCGGCCGCCAGATCGTGGAACAGGTCAACCGCGCCATCGATTGAGCATGATACAATTTGAGCCATTAAAATCGATCCCCAAAGATAGGCCGCGATGCAAAACGACCCTTACAAACGATTAGCCGAACGCCTGGATGCGCTGCCCAACGGCTTCCCACCCGCCCCAGACGGGTCCGAGCTGCGCCTGCTGGCGAAGATCTTCACTCCACAGGAAGCCGCCCTGGCGGCCGAACTGCGCCTGGGCCTCGAGACCCCCGCCCAACTGGTGGAACGGCTGGCCGGCGAAGGCAAGCATTTTGGCGAGCCGCGCGCCGTGCAGGCGATGCTCAAGACCATGGCCCGCAACGGGCTGATCCACGCCGGGCGCTGCCCGGGTGGGTTGGGTTACGGGCTGCTGCCCTTTGTGGTGGGCATCTACGAGTACCAGATCGGGCGCATCGACGCTGAAATGGCCCGGCTTTTTGAAGACTACTACCGCACCGCCTTCCGCCACATGCTGGCCCTGCCCGACCCGGCCATCCACCGCGTGATCCCGGTGGGCGAGAGCGTGCCGGTGGACCTGGAGATCCGCCCCTTCGAGAGCGCCCGGCAGATCGTCGACCAGGCGCAGTCCTGGGGGGTGCTGGACTGCATCTGCCGCACCCAGCAGGCGCTGATTGGCAAAGGCTGCGCGCACCCGGTGGATGTGTGTATGACGCTCAGCGCCACGCCAAACGCCTTCGATCACAGCCCGGTAGTGCGCCCGCTAACCCACGCGCAGGCGCTCGAGACGCTGGATCGGGCGGCGCGGGCCGGGCTGGTGCATTCGGTCAGCAACGTGCGCGATGAGCTGACCTACATCTGCAACTGCTGCACCTGCGCCTGCGGGATACTGCGCGGGGTCAGCGAGTTGGGGCTGGCCAACGTGGTGGCCCACTCGGCCTTCGTAAACCGGGTGGATCCGGCGCTGTGCATCGGCTGCGAGGAATGCCTGCCGGCGTGCCAGTTCAAGGCCCTGGCCCTTCAAGAGTACGTGATGCAGGTGGACGAGAACCGCTGCACCGGCTGCGGCGTATGCGTGCCCACCTGCGCGCAAGGCGCGCTGAGCCTGGCGCGCCGTCCGGAGGCCGAGGTCCAGCCGGTGCCGGCCAGTGAGCACGATTGGCGCATGCAGCGGGCGCGGGCACGCGGGATCGACATGGGGAGGGTGCTGTGACACTGAGTATCTGGGATTATTTGCTGTTGGTTCTTGCGGCGGTGGCTGCCGGGGCAGTCAACGCGCTGGCCGGCGGCGGCACGCTGATCACCTTCCCCACCCTGGTAGGATTGGGCCTGCCGCCGGTGGTTTCGAGCGTCACCAATACCGTGGCGCTGGTGCCGGGCTACCTGGGCGCCACCTTCGCACAGATGAATGACATGCGCGGGCAGAAGAAGCGCCTGTGGTTCCTGCTGCCCGCCGGGGTGATCGGCGGGCTGCTGGGCGGCTGGCTGCTGCTGAACACCCAGGAGAAGCTCTTTCGCCAGCTGGTGCCCTACCTGATCCTGCTGGCCTCCGGCCTGCTGGCGGTCCAGGACCCGGTGCGCGGCTACCTGCAGCGCCGGGCGGCCCGCAACGGCGGGCGAGAGATCCCAGAAGCCTGGTCGGCG